>JAVJQK010000110.1 GCA_040218145.1 Sandaracinaceae bacterium
CGGAGCTGCAATCTCCGGCCCTCACCCTATGCGCGACGACGATCGTCTCCCGGCCCGTCGCGCGTGGCCCACTTTCCGGACGGAGCCCGGGCACCGGTGACGTCGGTGGGAATGGTCTCCATCGAGGCCGGTGGGGACACCCCCGTCTTCCGCGCCGCACGCGCCATCGCGTACCCGATCCCCGCGTGCAGCAGCGGCGTGTGCGGCGTCAGTAGCAGTTTCCGGAACACGCAACGCGTGGTCAGCGAGTACGTCCTCGCGCCTGCATCTGCGGCGCCGTCATCGCTCGCTTCCACCGACGGGCACGCCGGCGAGACAAGCAAGCCTCGATCCCGATCACCCGCATGTGATTCCGCGGGCCTACGGCGACGGATCGGCGGGGGTTGGCGGGACGAGGGGTGGCGGACGCCGGGCGACAGGGGGGGACCGGGACCCTGAGTCTCGCTGAGACGAGCGCCGGACGCTATGCTCCCACCGTGGCCGACGCTGCGAAGTCAATCTCCCGCGATGACGAGATCGATCGCCTGTGGAGAGACGAGATTCGTCGCCGAATCGAGGCGCTACGTTCGGGTGAGGCGAGTCTCATTGACGGCGACGAAGCGCTCGCCGCGATTCGTGCGCGCATCGTCGAGCGTCAGAAGCGCTGATGAGGCCGTATCGGTTCCTGACCGAGGCCCTCGCCGAAGTCGAGGAGGGAGTCGATTTCTACCTCACGGAAGCCGACTTCGTCGATTTCAGGAGGCTCTGGCGGCCGCTCCGGCGGCTCGAGCGCCGCGTGGACTTCCTCCAGCGTCGGGTCGTCGACCACGAGGAGCAGGTCCCCGTCGCTGGAGGCTGTCGCGGTGGCCTTCGCCTCCGAGCCGAAGATCACGGCGAGCACGATCCGGTCCGCGATGGGCGCCAGGGCCCCCTCGACCTGGTGCCTGATCGCCATTGTCTTCACGAGACAGCGCAGCTCCTCGAACACAGGTGACAGCTTGTTTGCTCGATAGAGGCTTCTGCCACGATCGCGCCGGGCCTCGACGAGTCCTGCAGTCGACAACTTCCTGAGCTCTCGCTGTACCGATCCCGAGCCGGTGGACGCCAGCGCGATGATCTCGGAGACGGTGAGCTCCCGCTCGGGCTGACCGTAGAGCAGGGCTAGCACCCGCTGCTGCGTCGCGGCGAACAAACGCATCTGCGATCGTTCCCGAGGCTGAAGTGCGTGTGCCCAGTATGGGTACAGTCTTGCCCATGTTGGGTAGACGAGCCCTCATGGACGCGGACAACGCGTCAGGCGGCTCCGAGGGGAGCGGGAGATCTCACTCGCCCGTCCGGGAACAGGGGGCAGCCGGTCAGGCCGCGGCGGGCTCGTTCGCCTGCTGCTCCGAGGCGCGCGTCTCGTGCGCGCCGGGCTCGATGGGGCGGAGCCAGCCGCCGATTCGGCCGAGGTAGAGGCCGCCGACGCCGAGGAGCGCGAACACGGCGCCGACCGCGGCGAACGCGCCGTCGCCGTCCGTCATCAACGCCGTGACGGCGAGCCAGGGGCCGAGCACGGTGAGCCCGCCGGAGAGCACGACCAGGGCTTCGGCCGTCAGCCAACAGAGCCAGGAGACGAGCACGCGCAGGGCGTGGCCGGGGGCGCTGTCGCGCGGCCGCAGTCGGAGCGTCGGCACCCAGCGCTCGGGGTCGGGATTGCGGAGGCGAGGGAGCTGACGGATCACGACGACGAACGCGGCCACCACGCCGACCGCCATCAAGCCGGCGTGCACGGCGAGGAGGCCGCGCGCCGCGTCGGCCACGAGCATGAGCGCGAGCGCGGTGACGACGCCGAAGGCCGACGCGGCGAGCAACGCGAGCGCGGCGAGGAGCCAGAGCGCGACGCCCAGCCAGCGCGCGACGGTCCGGACGCGACGCCAGCGGGTCTCGAAGGTCTCGCTCCGCTCAGTCCAGATCTGCTCGAGCCAGTCGCCGAGGAGGCTGCCCGTGTGCCCGAGCAGCCACACCGCGCCGAGGAAGACGGAGGCGAGCTGCGCGAGCAGAGCCGACAGCGGCGCGATGGTCAGCCACCAGCCCGCGCTGTCCCCCGTGACGATGCCGAGCGCCACGCCGATCGACGCGAAGCCGGCCAGGGTGAACACGACGACGGCAGCGCTGAAGAGCAGCGGCCGCCCGAGCCAGTGCCCGCGCCGACGCAGGCGGTGTCCGCCGAGCGCGAGCGAGAGCCCGATCGCGTGGGCCAGGGTGCCGACCAGGATGGCGACGGAGGCCGAGGTGAGGGCGGCGGTCAGCGCGCTCCCCGCGAGCGCCGCCAGGGCGGGACCGAAGAGGTAGAGGAGGGCGCCGACCAGCTCGGCCGCCCCGCTGCTGCAGATCGTCGGCAACACGGCGCCCGAGAGTCTCACATCCCCGGCGAGGCGGTGGCGGGCGGCCGGCTACGCGAACACGTCCGCGAGTCGCTCCGCGGTCAGCACCCGCTCGGCCCAGCGATCCAGCTCGACTTCCGAGGCGCTCTGGATACGTCGCTCGGTCTCCAGACCCAGCTCGCCGAACTTCAGGCGCAGGACCTCCGAGAGGAGGTCGGCCCCGCACGCGAGGCGCCCCTCCGCGCGTCCGCGCTCGACGTGGGGGGTCACGAGACCCTGCTCGAACTTCGCGAGCTCTTCTCGCACTCGAGGGCTGAGGTAATGCATCACCTCTTGCACCAGGGTCTCCTCCACGGGGGAATCCATGCCCTCAGGGTCTCCGGTCGATGGCGCGGAGAGCGGCCCGATCTCCTCTCCGCCGCGGCCGTCGGTCGCCAGCCCTACAGCCCAGCGCTCGAGCTCGGCTCCCGAGGCGCTCGCAATTCGTCGCTCGATGCCTGCATCCAACTCCCCGACCTCGAGTCGCAGCCACGTCGTGAGGAGCTCCGCCGCGCGCTCGGCGCGACCCAGCGCTCGTCCCTCCGCCAGCTTCATGGCCGCGAGCATCTCCTCGATCTCCATGGTCTTCCCCCTGGCCGAGTGGCTCTGTCTCGGAGTCCTCCCGGTCGGCGCACTTCGCCGACGATGGGTCCGGACCCGTGGCGAGTGGCCGGCTACGCGAACACGTCCGCGAGTCGCTCCGCGGTCAGCACCCGCTCGGCCCAGCGATCCAGCTCGACCTCGTCGCCGCCCTGAACGCGGCGCTCGGTCTCGGCATCCAGGGCGCCGAATTTCAGTCGAAGGAGCTTCGTGAGGAGCTCGACTCGCCCCTCCTGACGCCCCAGGGCGTGTCCCTCCTCCTGCCTCTTGCGGCCGAGCATCTCTTCGAGCTCCATGACTTCCTCCCGTACCCGAGGGCTCAGATGTGTCCGGACCTGCGCGAGGAGGTCCTCACCCGGGCGGCTGATGAATCCAATATAGCCAATGAGGCTCGCCAACGCCTGGGCCGCGTCGTCGGCCGCGGCGACCTGGTCGAAGAGCCCCGAGAGGTCCGCTGCGGTCGAGACGAAGCCGCGATCGAAGGCGCTCCTCAACGCCCAGATGGCCAGGGTGGCGAACGCGGGCAGTCCCCGGGCCTTCAGCTCCGCCACGTCCAGCTGGCTGAGGTCGTCCAGCAGGTAGCAGAGCCGCGGCGTGAGCGAGCCGAGCTCCGACGCGAGGTGAGCGTTGATCGAGAGCGTCGCGCCGAGGTCCAGCGGCACCCTCCAGGGGCGCGCGCCGTGATAGACGACGATCGGGACGATCAGCGGCAGCTCGAGCCGGCCGTCGACGACTTCGCCGTGGGAGTGCCACAGGCGCACGAGGTACTCGGCGACGCGGTAGGGCATCCGCGGGTCGGGCGTGCTCTGGTGCTCCACGAGCACGTGGAAGAGGACCCATCGGTCGGCCATGCGACCCGAGAAGACGAGGTCGCTCGAGAGCCCGCGCAGCTCGGGGCCGACGCTCTCCGACGGTCGCAGCTCGAGGGTCGACCAGTCGACCGCGCGGGTCAGCGCCTCGGGCAGGAGGGACCGGAGCAGCGCGCCGCCACGCTCGACGTCCCCGAAGACACGCTTGAAGAGCGCGTCGTGCGGGGAAGGGTGCGTGGCCTCCTCGTCCATCGATGACAACCTCGCACGCTTTGTGCGGCGCGTCAACGAGGCTATCTGATATCCGGGAGCTCTTCGTCGTCGTCGAGGCCGGCGAGCACGCGGGCGCGCTGGACCTTCGCGTCCCAGTCGAGGGTGCGCTCGAGCACGATCCGCTGCGCCTGGGGCGAGCCCGCGCCGTGCATGCACTCGATGCGGAAGGGCACCGCGCCCGCGCCGTAGGTCATGTACTCGACGAGCCGGAGCGCCTTGGCCCGCGCCTCGCTCCCGAAGGCGGGCGCGAGCAGCTCGGCGAGCTCCGGGTGGGTGCGGTCGGCGAGCGAGGGGAGGGTGCTGATGGCGCCGCCCGCGAGGTCCTCGGCCAGCCGGCCGATCTCGTACGGCAGGCGCGTGACGTTCTGCTTGCAGACGTTCGCGAGCACGGGGTCGACCTCCCAGATGCCGCTCGCGTGCGCGGTGCTCTTGGCGCTCGCCGCGAGGCCGACGCCGTGCACGGTCTCGGCGAGGTGCGCCATCTCGACGAGCTTGTCCCGGACGTGGCTCGCGCGCCGCACGCCGTGCTCGCGGGCGAGGAGATCGCTGGCCCCGATCAGGACGTCGAAGTTGCCCGGCTTGCAGCCGCCGTAGCTCGCGCGATGAAAGCCCGCGAAGCTCTCGACGAGCGTCGCGCACGCGGGAAGATCGCCGTCGAGGAAGACGCGCTCCTCCGGCACGAAGACGTCGTCGAAGATCACCACGCACTCCTGGCCGCCGAAGCGCGCGTTGCCGGCGTCGGGGCCGCCCTTGCGCCCGTCCGAGGGCTGGCGGCCGAGCACCATGCGCACGCCCTCGGCGTCGACGGGCATGGCGCAGGCGATCGCGAAGTCCTCCTCGCCCTCCCGCAGGGCCTGGCCGGGCATGAGCAAGATCTGATGCGCGTTCGCGGCGCCGGTCTGGTGCACCTTCGCGCCGCGGATCACGACGCCGCCGTCTCTCCGCCCGACGACGCGGACGTAGGCGTCGGGCTGCTCGGGCGGGCGCTTGCCGCGGTCGCCCTTCGGGTCGGTCATGGCGCCGTTGAGCATCTCGTCCCGACGCTGCACGCCCTCGAGCCACTTCACGAAGCGCGCGTGCTTCTCCTCGCTCGCCTCCCACGTCGCGATGAAGAGGGCGTTGATGCCGTCCATGCCGACGCAGCGCTGGAAGCAGGTGCCGGTCAGCCTCCCGAGGACGCGCTGGATCTCCACCTTCTTGATGAGGTCGTCGGGCGAGGTGAACAGGTGCGTGAAGCGGTTCACGGGCGCGTCGATGAGCTCGGAGTGCGCCGAGGCGAGGGCGGCGTGCGGGCCGTGCGCGACGGCGTAGGTGGCCGCGACGGCGTTGATGGCGGGGCGGACCTTGGGGTGGTCGACGGGATCGGGGATCCGCTCGCCGTCGACCCAGATCTCGAGCGTTCGCGCTCGGAGGCTCGCGATGTATTCGGCGGCGGTCTTCATGGGGTCTCCGTACTCAGAATTGGCCGGTTCACGGCGAATACCAAACGGGCGAGGTCCACGCGCGCTCCTGCAGGGTGTGCGGGATCGCGGGGTCGCAGCACGCGGCGTGGGGCGAGTCCGCGGGGAGCGTCGCGCAGTCGAGGCCGAGCGCGTTGCACGCGTAGCGGCTCCAGCGACAGGTCGGGTTCTCCAGCACGCGCGCGTAGTAGAAGGCGGGCTGGGTGGGGTCGAAGTCGGGGTCGGTCCACACGTCGCAGAGGCTGTCGAAGCCGTCGCCGGTCGGGGCGCACGTCGCCTCGTCCACGCTCGCGCCGTTGTCGGGGTCGCCCGCTACCTCGTAGACGCGCTCGCGGGTCTCGCCGCCCTCGAGCCAGCCCTTGATGATCTGGACCCGCTGGAGCGGCGCCCCCATCGCGTCGCGCAGCGCGCTGACGAAGAAGGTGGGCGCGGCGCCGTCGGGCGCGGAGGACAGAGCGCCGCCCATGGGCACGCCCTCGTCGTAGCCGGTCTCGAGGGCGTCGGCGCGCTCGCAGAGGTCGGCGGGGTAGGCCCAGCCGGCGAAGAAGCGCACGACCAGGCGCGGGCCGCTCGTGGCGTAGGTCTCGCGGCGGCGCATGGCGTCGAAGAGCGCCTCGCGGCTGTTCTCCTCGGCCCAGATCACGGCGAGGCCGCCGGGGCTCGCGGTCCGGCCCCGCACGAGCGCGCCCTCGGGGACCTGGAGCTGATCGGCGGGCTCGTCCTCGTTCTCGCCCGCGTGGCCAGGCCAGCCGTCTTCACGCACGAGGCCGGCGGTGGAGACGTGGGTGTCGGTGCTGCCGATGAAGCCGAACCGGAACGGGTTGACGCCGACGCGCGCCTCCTCGGCCAGCCCGGTGCGCAGCGCGCCGCGCGCCAGGTCGCCGGGCCCGACGCAGCCGCCGAGGAAGCCGACGCCGCCGCCGTTGCAGACGCCGACGCAGTCGGGCGGGTCGTCCGCGGCGCCGGTGCAGAGGTTCGGGTGGAACATCTCGAAGCCGCACAGCTCGTCTTCGCTCGCGAGCGGGTCGTCGAGGCCGGGCACGCACTCGCTGGCGCCCTTGTGCTGGTAGATCTCGACGAGCGGCTCGAGGCGCGCTCGACGCGCGGCGTCCTCGGCGTCGTACGCGGCCCCATCTTCGGTCACGGGCACGAACATCTGGCCGCCACCCAGGTTGCCATTGTGCGGGATGCTCAGGAGATCGCAGGGCGTGCCCGTGTCGAGGCAGGTGGCGTCGAGCCGGGTCCAGAGCTCCCCCGCGGTGGGCGCGTCGAGGTAGCTCACGGGGACGCGCTGCACGCTCCGGCCGCGGAAGAGGATGTTGCGGTGCAGGTTCGTGCCGCCGGCGGAGCCGGTCCACTCGTAGCCGACGAAGGTCGTGAACTCGCAGTCGGCGCTCCGGTCCTGGAACTCCTCCGCCGCGGCCTGCATGTCCTCCCAGATGGCGATGTCCCGCGCCTCGCAGAGGCCCGGGTTGCCGCGGCAGACGCGCGCGGTGCGCCCGGGCATGAAGAGGAGGTTGGTCAGCTCGCCGTAGTCGGGGATGGCGCTGTCGCCGTCGCGGTAGGTGCGGCAGGTGGTGGAGTCGTAGCCGGGCGAGGTCGGGTCGGTGCAGATGTCGATCTCGCCGAAGAACTCGGCGTGGTCGGTCACGGCCGCGAAGTCGAGCGGCCGGTCGAGCTGCGCGGTGCGGGACGGCGCTCCCGCCGCGTCGTACGGGGGCAGCCCGATCGTCTCGCCGCGCGCGAAGCGGTAGGCGTCGCGGGGCCGCGTGCGCGTGCCGTAGGCGTTCGCGTCGAAGCTGACGGCGGTGTGCACGTGCAGGTCGCCGAAGTAGGCGTTGCGCAGCGGGTTTTGCTCTCTGCATGGCTCGCGCTCGTCCGAGCGCACGATCACCGCCGGGCCCGCGTCCACGCCGCCGTCCACGCCACTGTCCTGGGCCGCGTCCGCTCCCGCGTCGAGCTCGGTCGCGCCGTCGCATCCGAGGACGAGCAGCGACAGCCAGAGGGCGCGTCTCACGCTTTCTTCTTGCGCGACAGGATGGCGGTGACGGCCGCGACGTTCTCCGGCGAGCCGTAGCGGGTGGCCAGCACGTCGTCCTCGGCGCGGCAGGCCTCGTCGAAGCTCGCCATCACGCCCACGTCGAGCAGCCGCTTGGCCTGCGCCACCGCGCCGGGCGGGTTGCCGGCCAGCTCGGTCGCGATCTTCAGCGCCTCCTCGCGCAGGGTCGCGGCGGGGAACAGGCGCGTGACCAGGCCCCAGTCGGCGGCGGTCTGCGCGTCGAGCGGCGTCGCGCGCAGCAGCAGCTCCTTCGCGCGCTGCAGGCCGATGAGCCGGGGCAATGTGTGCGAGCTGCCGTACTCCTGCACGAGCCCGATCTTCACGAACGGCGTGGTGAAGGTGACGTGGTCCGCCGCGTAGACGAGGTCGAAGCTCGGCAGCATGGTCACGCCCATGCCGACGCAGTGCCCCTGGAGGATGGCCACCGTCGGCTTGGTGCACGCGCGCAGCGGCTCGTAGAGCCCCGCGACCTGCTTGACCGAGTCGGGGTCGAGCGAGGCGAAGTCGCGGAAGATCGTGATGTCGGCGCCGCCGGTGAAGTAGTCGCCCTCGGCGGTGACCGCGATGACCCGCACCGCGTCGTCCGCCTCCGCCGCCTCGATCGCCGCCCAGAGCTGCTCCGCCTGGGTCACGTCGAACGCGTTCTTCTTCTCCGGCCGGCTCAGCGTCAGCAGCCGCACCCCGCTCAGGTCGTCGGTCTTCACCCGCGTCTCGGTCATCGCGAGGAGCCTAGAGGACTCACGGGCGGCGGTCGATCGTGAGCGTTTGGTCGGCCGGTATCGGACCCGCGAGGCGGGTGACGCCGCCGTCGGGCCAGGTGACCTCGATGCGGTCCGCGTGCATCCGCGCGCCGAGGCCGAAGTGCAGGACCGGCTCCGACGACGAGAAGAACGAGCCGCCGGCGTCGAGCACGCGGAGCTGCGCTCCGTCGGTGGTCTCGAGGTGGACGCGCGCACCGATGGCCGTGGCGTTGGGTCCCCGGTCTCGAAGCTGCACACGCAGCCAGTGCCCCGCCGACGGGTGGCGGTTGTAGAAACGACGCACCATCGCGACGGAGCCAGCCCGCGGGCCTCGCTCCCAGATCCAGAAGACGAGATCCAGGCGGCCGTCGCCGTCCAGGTCTGCCGTGGCCAATCCGACCTGCCCCTCCTCGGGGAGACTCGAGGCGATCTCGCCGATCTCGACCAGCGCGCCTCCGACGTTCTCCGCCATCCAGACCTCGCGGGGCTGTGTCCCCGCCACGATCGCGTCGAGGTCACCGTCGTTGTCGTAGTCGATCAGGAGGTTTCCCCACCCGTACCAGCGAGTCGCCTGCGCGTGCCACTCGGCGGCCGCGTCCTCGAAGCCCTCCTCGCGTCCGAGGAACAGCATCTGTCCGCCGTCCAGATACCCGATGGTCGTCACGTGGAGGTCCAGGCGGAGGTCGCCGTCGAGGTCTCCCACCGCCACCCCCATCGCGTTCGCCAGGCGCTCGAGGCCGAGCGCGGCGGTCACGTCGGTGAAGCGTCCAGCGTCGTTGCGAAAGAGCCGAGACGGGATGCCCGTGGTCACGCCCTTGTCGTTGGCGACGAAGAGGTCGGGGTCGCCGTCCTCGTCGTAGTCGAGCCAGTGCGCCTGGAGCGACGCGGCCTCTGGATCGGACACGCCCGCTTCGACGGCCACGTCGACGAAGGTCCCGCCGTCGTTGCGGAGGAGGAGTGACGGCTCGTCCAGGTAGCAGGGCACGAACACGTCGAGGTCGCCGTCCCCGTCGTAGTCCGCCCAGGCGGGACCGCCGGGCGAGGTCACCGAGACACCGCGGAGCGCGCTCGGGTCGCGGAAGTACTCGGCCGCCGCCTCGGTGCGTCGGAGGAGATGCACGCCGCCGTTCGGCGGTTGGGTCGTGGCGAGGATCTCGCGCAGCCCGTCTCCGTCCGCGTCGATGATCGTCACCGCGGCGACGTGCGCCAGCCGTTCGTCGTGCGAGAGTCGCGCGGAGGTCCCGCCGCCTCGGCCCCACGAGACCCACAGCCCATCGGGCGCGCCGCTGACGATGTCCAAACGGCCGTCGTCGTCGAGGTGTCCGATCGCCACGCCGCTCCCCCACTCGTCGGCCGGCGTGTCGCGCGGCCACGCGATCGGGGTGCCCTCCTCGAAGAGCAGGCAGGGAGCCTCCGCGTGACACGTCGGCCAGTCGGCGATGCACTCCAACACGCCACAGCTCGCGCACGCGCCGCCTTCGACGATCCCGCACGCCGAAGGGGGCGCGCCGCCGTCGCTGCCAGGCCGCGGCGAGGAGATCCGTGCCTCCGCGTGCGCCCCGAGGAGCGGTGCTGGGTCGAGGGCGGCGCTGGCGTCCCGTTGAGGGAGCTCCGCGTCGGCGGCTCTGGGCGTGGGTGGCGTGCACGCCGCCAGCACGAACGCCAAGGAGAGCCGACCGATCATGTCCGGATCCGTAGTCGCACGCGGGGCGCGCGTCCACGCCCGCCCCGAAATGAGAAGGCCCCACGAGCCAGAGCTCGCGGGGCCTTCCGATGAGGATCTACGAGCGCCTCAGGGAGCGGTGCAGTCGGTGAGGACGACGTCGTCGATCCACACCGTGTCCGCGCCGGAGCTCGTGCTGCTGTCCTTGTTGTACTGCCAGCGGAGCGTGTGCGTTCCGCCCATCAGCGGGTAGCTCGCCGACGTCGTGGTGCCGCCGAGATCCGAGTAGGAGTCCACGATCGAGCCGTCCACGATGAAGTCGAGGTAGTCCCACCCCGCCTCCACGTCGGTCCGATAGTTGAACTGGACCGTCGCGCCAGGCGCGCAGGTCACCATGAGGTCGAGGTTGCTGACCTCGCTGTCGTTGATGTCACCCGACTCGGCCGAGAACAACCCGTTGAGCGGGGTGGTCATCGACACGAACCAGCTGGCGTCGCCCGAGGTGCTCCACACGGAGGAGAACATCCCGGTCTCGAAGTTGTCGCTGAACATGGCCGCCGTGCACGAGCCAGCCACGCAGAGCCCGCTGAGGCAGTCCGCGTTGCCGGTGCAGGAGTCCCCGCCGCCGCAGAGGCCGCAGCCGCTGGCCGCTCCACCGCAGTCGACGTCGGTCTCCATGCCGTTCTGCACGCCGTCCGTGCACGAGCGGCAGGTGCCGGTGTCGCAGCTCCCGCTCACGCAGTCGCCGTCTACCGAGCAGCTGTCCAGGTCCGCGCAGCGGTCCGCGCAGTCCGGTCCACCGCAGTCGACGTCGGTCTCGGCCGCGTTCTGCGCGCCGTCCGAGCACGAGACGCACGCGCTCGCCTCACACGCCGTGCCCGAGCAGTCGGCGTCCGCGACGCACATGAGCCCGTCGCCGCACGGGCCGCAGCCCGGTCCGCCACAGTCCACGTCGGTCTCGGCGCCGTTCATCACGCCGTCGGTGCACGAGGTGCACGTGCCGCTCGTGCAGCCGCCGCTCACGCAGTCGGTGCCGGTGGAGCACATCTCGCCGTCGGCGCAGGGCGCACACTCGGCGCCGCCGCAGTCGACGTCGGTCTCCATGCCGTTGAGCGTCGTGTCGCTGCAGGTCGCCGCCTGGCAGAGGCCGTCGGTGCAGACCGCGCCGGTGACGCAGTCACTGTCCGCCGCGCAGCCGTCGAGCAGCGCACACGCCGAGCAGGTGGAGCCGCCGCAGTCGGTGTCGGTCTCGTCCTGGTTCTGGATTCCGTCCATGCAGAGCGGGCGCATGCCGCTCTCCACGCGCCCGAGCGCGCCGTCACCGCCGACCGCGTCGTTCGACGCGCTGCCGCCGGTGCCGCCGTCCGCGTTGAGCGCCGCGCCCGCGAGGGTCGGGAGCGCGGTGCCCGCGTAGAGGCGGATCCAGCCGCCGGAGCCGCCGCCGCCGCCCGCAGCGCTGCAGTCGGTCGATCCGCCGTCGCCGGCGTTGGAGTTGATGGTGCTGGTCACGGTGAGGGTAGCCGAGGAGTCGAAGAACACCTCGCCGCCGCCGGCGCCGCCGCCGCCGCCGCCGTCGTCGACCGAGCCGGCGCTGTCGTCGTCGGCCGAGCCGCCGCCGCCGCCCGAGCCGCCCTGGAAGTTGTCGGGCGTGAAGTAGAAGAGGCCGGCCGCGCCGACCATGCCGCCGCTCGAGGACGTGCTCGCCTCGCCGGGCTCACCGTCCGCGATGTGGCCTGCGCCGCCGCCGCCGTTGTTGTCGACCGTGCCGCCGCCGCCGCTGCCCGGGCCCATGCCCGCGGCGCCGTCGAAGGGCGTGTCGCTCGCGGGGTTCGGCCCGCCGCCGTCTCCACCGGCGAACCCACCGGGGCCGCCCGCGCCGCCGAGGCCACCCGCCTCGTCGCAGCCGATGTCGCCCACGCCGTCCTGGCCGCTGGCTTCGATCGTGCCGTTGATGATCACGTCACCGTCGGTCACGACGAGGAACGCGTTCGCCCCGGTCACGGTGAGCGTCGCGCCCGCCGCGAGGGTCCACGTGTTGGCGTACCAGGTGTTGATCGCCGCGCTCCAGCCCGCGACCGCGGTGCCGTCGAGCGTGCCGGCGTCGGTGTCGAAGGTCGCGTCGGCCGTGATCATCACGTCCTCGCGCGGCACGGTGCAGTCGGACTCGCAGCCGTCGCCGTCGGTCGTGTTGCCGTCGTCGCAGTCCTCGCCCGCGGTGAGGTTGAGCACGCCGTCGCCGCACATGTGGGCGGTGCAGTCGGAGTTGCAGGTGGCGGTCTCGCCGCCGGTGCCCGCGCCGTCGCCGTCGCAGTCCTCGCCGGCCGTGGTGTTGGTCACGCCGTCACCGCACATCACGAGGGTGCAGTCCACGTCGCAGGTGGCGGTCTCGCCGCCCATGCCCGCTCCGTCGCCGTCGCACTCCTCGAGCGCGCTGATGTTCTGGAGGCCGTCGCCGCACATCACGGCGGTGCAGTCCAGGTCGCAGTCGGCCGTCTCCATCGGGGTGCCGTCGCTGCCTTCGTCGCAGGTCTCGAGGCCCTCGACCGCGCCATCACCGCAGACCGGCGTGGTGCAGGTGCCGCCGTCGCAGAGAGCGGTGCTGCAGTCGTCGTCCTCGCCGCACATCTCGCCCTCGTCGCAGGTCGCGCACATCATGCCGCCACAGTCGACGTCGGTCTCCATGCCGTTCATGGTGCCGTCGTCGCAGGTCGGCAGGGGCTGACAGGCGCCCATGTCGCAGAGCATCGTGGTGCAGTCGCTCTCGGCGTCGCACATCTCGCCCACGCGACAGGCGTCACAGGTGGAGCCGCCGCAGTCGACGTCGGTCTCGTCCTGGTTCATCTCGCCGTCGTCGCAGCTCTCCGTCGGACCCGCGTCGGTGCCGCCGTCGGTCATCATCGGGCCGCTGTCGGTGTCGTCCACGCCGTCATCGCAGCCGATGGCCGCGAGCGCCGTGACGAGCGCGAGGCACAGGGGCCAGCTCGTCTTCCAAGTCAGTTTCATCATCAATCACCCTCCAAGGTCCGAAGGGGCGCTACGTCACGTCAGCCAGATGCCCGATCCGCAGATCGCGACCCTCACCGACGCGGCGTCACCCCCTCGACACACACATCCGGAGTGACCTAGACGCTCTGGGGACGATCGTAAAGGTCTTTCTTGGACCGTCCACGTTCTGCACTTTATCGATCGGCTTTGTGGGAAACGCCGCGGGCCGCGTCCGCGTTGCCAGTCCCCCAAAGAGAAAACCGGCGGGGAGCACGAGGCTCACCCGCCGGCGTTCGGTGTGGGCTATGGCTCGATCAGGGCTCGCGGACCCAGATGTGCCACTCGCCGCCGCTCAGGCCGCTCGTGCCGCACTTGCGGCTCCCGTCGTCCTCGCCCCAGTCGGTGCCGTCCGACTGGTTGCCGTCCATGCCGCGATCGGAGAAGTCGACGGTGAAGTCGTCCGTAGAGCCGCAGCCGTCCTCACCCTCGAGGAAGCCTGCGGACCAGGGCGTCCCGTCCGGCACGCACATGCCCGCGATGTTGTCGCAGCGAGCGCCGTCGCCGTCGTGGCCGCTCCCGTTGCCTTCGCTGAAGCAGCTGTCCGCGTCGGTCCCGGTGGTGATCTCGCGATACCAGGGGCGGTCACGGAACGAGAGGTCCACGTCATAGGCGCCGAGCCCCGGGGTCTGGCGACAGGTGAAGCGGATATCGCTGTTGGCGGCAATGACGGTGCGCATGCCCGTCCAGACGCCCGTGTTGGGCATGGTCGGGCTCGGGAGGGCCAGGTCCGAGTAGTACATGCCCGCCTCGTCGTTGAGGGTCGTGTCGAGGCTGGACGCGACCAACGTCCAGCCGCCGCCGTCCGTCGTCATGTCGCAGTACACCATCACGGCCGGCGCGGATGCGTCCGGGCGGATGGAGTAGGCGCCGTCCGGCGCGCCGGGGGAGGCCGCCAAGATGGCGGCGCAGCTCACCGGGAGGGCTTCGCAGACCGCTCCCGTGCATGCGCCCGACACGCAGTCGGTGTCGGCTGCACAGCTCTCTCCGGCCTCGCACGGGAGGCACTCCGGCCCGCCGCAGTCGACGTCCGTCTCCATGCCGCTGAGGACCGTGTCGGAGCAGGTGGCGGCGAGGCAGACGCCAGCCGTGCAGGCAGCGCCGGCGACGCAATCGGTGTCTACCGAACACGTGTCCCGCAACGCACACGGCGCGCACGTCGTGCCGCCGCAATCGATGTCGGTCTCCTCGCCGTTCCGGATGCCGTCCATGCAGAGCGGACGCATGCCCGTCTCGAGGCGGCCGCCGGCGCCGGCGCCGCCGTCGGCGTTGCTGCCGGGGCCGCCCACGCCGCCGGAGACGTCGAGGGTCGCGCCGAGCGTGGTGGGCAGGCCCATCCCGCTGTAGAGGCGGATCCAGCCGCCCGAGCCGCCGCCGCCGCCGGCCGCGCCGCAGCCGTCGTCGCCGCCGTCGCCGCCGCTGGCGTCGATGGTGCCGGTGACGGTGATCGCGCCGGTCGCGTCGAACCAGACGGCGCCACCGCCGCCGCCGCCGCCGCCGCCGCCGTCGTCACCGCTGTCCCACATGCCCACCGGGCCGTCGTCGTCGACGGAGCCGCCGCCGCCGCCCGAGCCGCCCTGGAACGTGGTCGGGGTGAAGTAGAAGAGGCCGGCCGCGCCGGGCATGCCGCTCGTCGAGGACGAGGACCCCTCGCCGGGCGTCCCGTCGGCGATGTGGCCAGCGCCGCCGCCGCCGTTGTTGTCACCCGTGCCCGCGCCACCCGCGCCGGGGCCCGCGCCGGGCGCCCCGTCGAGGGTCGGCATCCCGCCGCCCACGCCGAGACCGCCGCCGGCTCCGCCGGCGAAGCCGCCCGGGCCGCCCGCGCCACCGACGCCGCCGACCGCGTTGCAGCCGGTGCCGTCTTCGCCGACCGCGCCGGAGACGTCGACCGCGCCGTCGATGGTCACGTCACCGCTGGCGTTCACGAGGAACGGGTTGGCGCCCGTGACCGTGAGGGTCGCGCCCGCGCTCACGGTGAAGCCCGCCACGAACCACGTGGTGCTGCCGGGGACCCAGCCATCGACCGCGGCGCCGTCGAGGGTGCCCGCGTCGGTGTCGAAGGTCGCGTCGGCCGCGATGGTGACGTCGAGCCGCGAGACGGTGCAGTCGGACTCACATCCGTCGCCGTCGACGGTGTTGCCGTCGTCGCAGTCCTCGCCCGCCGTCATGTTCAGCACTCCGTCGCCGCACATGTGGGCGGTGCAGTCGGAGTTGCAGGTGGCGGTCTCGCCGCCGGTGCCCGCGCCGTCGCCGTCGCAGTCCTCGCCGGCCGTGGCGTTGACGACGCCGTCGCCGCACATCACGAGGGTGCAGTCCACGTCGCAGGTGGCGGTCTCGCCGCCCATGCCCGCGCCGTCGCCGTCGCACTCCTCGAGCGCGCTGATGTTCTGGAGGCCGTCGCCGCACATCACGGCGGTGCAGTCCACGTCGCAGTCGGCCGTCTCCATCGGGGTGCCGCCGCTGCCTTCGTCGCAGGTCTCGAGGCCCTCGACCGCGCCATCACCGCAGACCGGCGTGGTGCAGGTGCCGCCGTCGCAGAAGGCGGTGGTGCAGTCGTCGTTCTCGCCGCACATCTCGCCCTCGTCGCAGGCCGCGCACATCATGCCGCCGCAGTCGACGTCGGTCTCCATGCCGTTCATGGCGCCGTCGTCGCAGGTCGGCATGGGCTGACAGGCGCCCATGTCGCAGAGCATCGTCGTGCAGTCGCTCGGGGCGCCGCACATCTCGCCCACGCGACAGGCGTCACAGGTGGAGCCGCCGCAGTCGACGTCGGTCTCGTCCTGGTTCATCTCGCCGTCGTCGCAGCTCTCTGTCGGACCCGCGTCGGTGCCGCCGTCGGTCATCATCGGGCCGCTGTCGCTGTCGTCCACGCCGTCATCGCAGCCGATGGCCGCGAGCGTCGTGACGAGCGCGAGGCACAGGGGCCAGCTCGTCTTCCAAGTCAGTTTCATCATCACGCACCCTCCAGGGTTCGAAGGGGGCCTCCGTCGCGTCAGATGGCCCGATCCGCAGATCACGACCTACGCCGACGTGGCGTCACCCCCTCGATACACATCCGAACTGAAGTAGGCCCCGGGGAGACGTTCGTCTAGGTCTTTCTTCTACGACGGGGGGCGGCGAAAGGCGTACGCGTTCTGCGCTGTGTCGGTCGCGTCGTCGCGAAAACGCCGCGCCGCGTCAGCGTTCGCCCTTCAAGAACTTCTCCAGGAGGTGCGCGGAGACGCGGATCAGGTCGCTCTGCGTGATGATGCCGACGAGGCGGTTGTCCTCGATCACGGGCAGGCAACCCACACCCTCGCTGCGCATCAGGTTCATCGCGTCGAGGGTGGGTGTGTCGGGGCTCACGCAGCGGGGCGTCTCGATCATGATGTCCGAGACGATCACCGGCTCCTTGCCCTCGTGCCCGCCTCGCGCGACCAGCCGCAGGAGCGAGCGGTGCGTGACCAGGCCGAGCAGCCTGCCCGCGTCGTCCTCCACGGGGACGTGCTTGATGTGCTCCCACTCCATGACGCTCGCCGCGAGGTCCACCAGATCGGTCGGCTGCACGGTGAACAGATCGGTGCTCATGAACTGGCCGACGCGCTGGAGGCCGCGCCGCCACTCGTCCTCCTGCTCGCTCATCGCGCCGATGGTGGGGACGGCCCACTCGTGCACGGGCGTGCCCGCGCGCTGGTGCTCGAGCATGGTCTGCAGGAGCTTGCGCTCGCGCATGTCGTCGGAGATGTCCTTGCCCATCGCGGTCACGGACTCGAGCATCCAGCCCGCGCCGGTCCGGCCGACGCCCACGCGCGCGGCGATGACGCCGAGGTAGCGGTCGATGTCCTCGGGGGCGATCTTCACGTGCTCGAGGCCCTCGCGCGCCAGCGGGAGCAGTCGATCGCGGATCAGCTCCGCCGCGGTGAGCGTCTCGCCGTCCAGCCAGGTGAACTGGGCCTTGAGCCCGTGTCGCGCGGCGGCGAAGAAGTTGTCCTTCGCGACGTCGAAGTCGAGCGCGTGCTTGGGATCGCCGATGCGCTCCACGACGCCGCTCATGAGGCCGAAGAAGAAGGCCGCGTTGGCGACCTCGTCGAGGATGGTGGGCCCCGCCGGCAGCACGCGGTTCTCGATGCGGAGATGGGCCAGGCCGTCGTCGTTGATGCCGTAGCAGGCGCGGTTCCAGCGATAGACCGTGCCGTTGTGCAGCCGGAGCGCGCTGAGCTTGGGCGCCTCGCCCCGCTCGACCGCCGCCATCGGGTCGCCGTTGGCCGGAGCGCTCAGCACCACGCGGAAGCGCGCGATCTGCTCGCGGAAGATCTCGAGCACCGAGTCCTTCACCCAGTCGTCCCCGAAGGTCACGCGCGGTCGGAACCCGCGCGCCTGCTTCGAGCTGGAGCGCTCGTCGATCGAGCTCGAGAAGAGCGCGACGCGGGTCTCGTGCCAGAGGCGCGACCCGAACAGGAGCGGCGAGTTCACCGCCGCCGCGAGCACGGGCGCCGTGACGAGCTGCGCGACGTTGTAGAGCTTGGCGAACTCCTTCGGCGCCACCTGGAAGTGGACCTGGAAGCTGGTGTTGCAGGCCTCGAACATCACGTTGTCGTGCGTGACGTTGAGCTCGTCGATGCCCTTGATCGAGATGTGGAAGTCGCCGCCGCGCATCCCGAGCAGGGTGTCGTTCAGGGCCCGGTAGCGCGGGCTCGGCGTCATGTTCTTCAGGGTCAGATCGCTCCGTCGCAGGGTCGGGAGGATGCCCGTCAGCAGCACCCGCGCGCCGTGCTCGTGCGCCTGGCCGTCCGCGATGCCCACGAGGGTGCGGATCTCCGTCTCGAGCTCGCTCAGCGCCGAGCCGCCGAAGTAGCGGGGGTCGACGTTGGCCTCGAGGTTGAACTGGGCCAGCTCGTTCGTGAGCCGTGGCTCCGTGGACGCCTCCAGGATCTGGCAAGCGACCGACGCGGGGCGCATGTCCGCGTCGACCAGAAACATCTCCTGCTCGGCCCCCACGCGCCTTCGCCCCTCGTCGAACATGCCGCGCTCGAGCATGACCTCGAGCGCCCTCACGTCCGCGAGGAGAGCCTTCATGAAGGCTCGTGTTTCCTGGTGGTCGAGCTTCTCCGAGACCGAGTGGTCACCCATCGCTCCCGAGATCATACCGGAAATCGGAGCGGAGGTGAGGTTCCTCACGAGAACGTCATCTTCTCCGGCTACCTTGGCGCCATGGCACGCACCGGATTGGCCGCCGTCTTCGCGCTCTCGCTCCTCTCGGCGCCCGCCGGAGCGGCGGCCCAGACCGAGGGTCCGACGTTCCAGGACACGACGGGCCTGACCTGGGCGGTGGCCTCGCTCGAGGCGGGGCTGCTGCTCACGGCCGCGATCTCCGCGGCGGTGGATCAGGGCTCGTCGGGGCTGGTGGCGGGGAGCCTGCTGCTCGCGACCGTCATCTCGAGCGCGGTGCTCTCCGGGGTGACCCAGGCGTACGGCGTCATCGTCGAGCCGGCGATGGTCTTCCACCACGGGGTGGTCGGCGCGGCGCTCGTCGGCGGCCTGCTCTCGTTCTCGCTCCGGGCGGCGGGGGAGCGCGGGGACGCGCCGGCCATCTTCGGGGTGGCGGGCTTGATCGCCGGCGCGGGCGGGGCCGTGACCTACGCCCTGCTCCGCATGGAGCGCCTCGCCTACGACCCGCAGCTCGTCGAGGAGGCGCACTTCTTGAGCTGGGGCCCGATCGCGACCGCGGCCCTGCTCGGCACGGTGCTGACGGCGCTGGGCCTCGAGGACCTCTCCGGCGTGATCGCCACCGGCACGGGCCTGGTCGTGCTCGGGGTCGCGGTCCTGCTGGCCGAGATCGCGATCGCCGAGCACCCCGCGCCCACGCCAGAGCCGCCGATGGAGATGACGATGCCGCTCTTCGGCTACGCGGGGACGTTCTGAGCCATTCTCAGCGCACGACGAGGAAGTCCGCGTGGGCGCGGCTCTCGGCCAGCTCGTCCGCGGTCACCGGGAGCACGATGGCGTAGGGCGCGGCCCCGCGTCGCGCGGCGCGGGCGGGGATGGCGGGCCGCCGCACGTGCATGACGCCCGCGAAGACGATCACCCTGCCGCCCCGGCCGTCGAGCCAGCGCGCGACGCTCTCCGCCATCGTCTCGTCCCAGATCACCTGCGCGGCGTAGAAGCGGTCCCGCATCGCGTCGTCCATGCCGGGGTGGCCCGTCATCGCCGCGTCGAACATGGCGCGGTGGTCCGCGGCCTCGAGGTCCAGCTCGGGGAGGCCGGCGCGGGTCTCCTCGTCGAGCGCGTCGAGCCCCTCGCGCGCGACCCGACGGGTCAGCTCGCGCGGCGCGTTCAGGGCGACGAGCGGCGCCCCGGTTTCGCGGCCGAGCCGGACCAGGTCGCGATAGAGCCCGAAGTCGAAGCCCCAGCGGGTCTCCCACTCGGTGCGCGCGAGCAGCTCCGGCTCGTCGATCTCCTCGGCCACATACGCGTCGAGCGCGCTCTGGTAGGGGCGCTGGAACATCTCGAACCCGAGCGCGAGGTCGTCCCCGGCGAGGGCGCGGGCCACGCGCAGCTGGACGGCGTGGTCGGCCGCGTCGTCGTGTCGCTCTCCGACGTAGACCACGCGCGCGTCCTGGAGCTGCGCGACCATCGCCTCGAACGGGACGCGCTCCCCCGTCTGGGCGTCGACGAAGGTCTCGGACGCGGGCGCGGGCGTGGCCGCGGCGGGCGGCGCGCCGCAGGCAGCGAGGGACAGGGCGAGGAGAGCGATCCGATGCACGCCCCGACCGTAGTCTCAACTGCGCGGCAGCGCCTCCGGCCGATGCGCGGCGAGGGCCTCGCCGACCGGCGCGTCGTCGCGGAAGAAGCCCGCCGCGTGATCCGCCCAGTGCACGTAGCCGCGCCCGGTGAAGTGAATCCCGTCGACCCCATGCCCCTCGTGCGTGACGGGGCGCGAGTCGATCCACTCCACGCCGAGCTCCCCCATCATCTCCGACTGCAGATCCGCGTTGTTCTCGTGCCAGCGCCGGGTCATCTCGGCGCGCGGGCCGCGGCTCGCGTCGGACGACGCCGGGCCGAGCCAGAGGACGCGCTCCGCGCCGGCCTCGCGGGCCTGGCGCACGATCCAGGCGAGCTGTCGCTGGTAGCGCGCGCGGTTCCGCGGGCGATCGTTGCCGCCGAGCGAGACGACGACCACCTCGGGGCGGCCGCGGGCCTCGAGCTGCGCCGCGAGATCACCCTCCCGCACGTAGCGCGACGTCGACCAGCCGCGGCGCGCGAGCCAGCCCGCGCTCTGTAGCCCCGCGGCCTCGGCGCGCCGCGCGAGCATCGGCCCGAGCCGCTCGACGTGCGAGTCGCCGACCACGATCAGGCGAGGCGCGTCTCCCTGCGCCTGCGCCGACGACGTGGCGAAGAGGAGCGCACAGAGGCAGAGGGCGGCGGCGACGATCAGGCGGGTCATGGGGCGAGGTACAGCAGGCGCCGTTCCGTCCGCGGTCAGTCCACGTGGATCGCGGATTTCGCCATGATTTCAGGGCGACAAAGGCAGGGAAGAAAGACGCCTCGCCCACGTAGCCCCCGCTCGCGCGTGTCACCCGCGCCGCGCGCCGTGGAGCGAGGCACGCGATCCTGGTCAGTCTCGCGTAGCGCGCCTACCTCGCGCTCATGCCCGACAACGTCACTCGCAAGCTCATCGCGGCGCACCTGGTCCCCTTTGAGCGGGTCCCCTCGGAGCTCGCAGATGGGGACCTGTCACCGGGGACCGAGATCGCGCTCCGCATCGATCAGACCCTGACCCAGGACGCCACCGGCACGCTGGTCATGCTGGAGCTGGAGGCGCTCGGGCTCGATCGCGTCAAGACGGAGCTGTCGGCGCAGTACGTCGATCACAACCTCATCCAGTCGGACCACAAGAACCCCGACGACCACCTCTTCCTGCGGAGCGCGTGTCGGCGCTGGGGCATCCAGTTCAGCCGCGCCGGCGGCGGGGTCAGCCACCCCGTGCACATGCAGCGCTTCGGAAAGCCGGGCAAGACCCTGCTCGGCTCGGACAGCCACACCCCCGCCGCGGGCTCGCTGGGCATGCTCGCCATCGGCGCGGGCGGGCTCGACGTGGCCCTCGCGATGGCGGGCGAGCCGTACGCGCTCCGCATGCCCGAGGTGTGGGGGATCCGGCTGACGGGCGCGCTGCCGCCCTGGGTCAGCGCCAAGGACGTGATCCTCGAGCTGCTGCGCCGGCACGGGGTGAGCGGCGGCAAGGGGAGGGTGCTCGAGTACCACGGGCCCGGGCTCGCGGGGCTGAGCGCGATGGACCGACACGTCATCGCGAACATGGGGACGGAGCTCGGCGCGACGAGCACGGTGTTCCCGAGCGACGCGGAGGTGCGGCGCTATCTCGAGGCGCAGGGCCGGGGCGAGGACTGGACGGAGCTCGTGGCGGACGAGGGGGCGACCTTCGACGTGGAGGAGGAGATCGATCTCGGGTCGCTCGAGCCGCTCATCGCGAGGCCCTCGAGCCCCGGCGACGTGGTGCCGGTGGCGGAGGTCGCGGGCGAGCCGATCTACCAGGCCTACGTGGGGAGCTCCGCGAACCCGGGCTTCCGCGACTTCGCGATCTGCGCCCTCGCGCTCCGCGGCAAAGAGGTGCACCCGGAGGTGAGCTTCGACGTGAACCCGACCTCGCGGCAGCTCCTCGATCAGCTCCTCGAGGCGGGGCTGCTGGTGGAGCTCGTGCGCGGCGGAGGGCGTCTGCACCAGGCGGGCTGCAACGGGTGCATCGGCATGGGGCAGGCGCCGGCCACGGGCCGCAACAGCCTGCGCACGACGCCGCGCAACTTCCCCGGTCGGAGCGGCACGGTCGAAGACAGCGTCTGGCTCTGCAGCCCGGAGACCGCGATCGCGTCGGCGCTGACGGGCGTGATCACCGACCCGCGCACGCTCGGAGACGCGCCCGACGTCCCCGACGCGCCCACGGCCGAGCCGACGAAGGTGGAGGCCCCGCCCGAGGACGGCCGGGACATCCCGCTGAACAAGGGCCCGAACATCGTCAGCCTGCCCGAGCTCGACCCGCTCCCGGAGCGGCTGGAGCTGCCCGTGCTGCTCGCGGTGGGGGACGACATCAGCACGGACGAGATCATGCCGGCCGGCAGCGAGGTGCTCCCGTTCCGGAGCAACATCCCGAAGATCGCCGAGTTCTGTTTCGGGGCGGTGGATGAGACCTACCCGGCGCGCGCGAGGGAGGCGTCGGGGGGGCACGCGCTCGTGGGAGGAGACAACTACGGGCAGGGCTCGAGCCGCGAGCACGCGGCCCTGGCGCCGCGCCACCTCGGGCTCCGCCTCGTGCTCGCCCGGAGCTTCGCGCGCATCCACCGCAACAACCTGGTCAACTACGGCGTGCTGCCCCTCCGCTGGGAGCCCGGCGACGTCACGCTCGAGCAAGGCGACGTGCTGGTGATCGACGACCTCGCGTCCATCGGAGAGGGCTCCGTGAAGATCGAGGTGCGCGGCAAGGGCGCGATCGAGGCGCGCAGCGATCTGAGCCCCCGAGAGGTCGAGATGATCCGCGTCGGTGGACGCATCCCCCAGGTGCGCGCGCGCGTCGCGTCAGAGGGCGGGCAGTGACACGACGAAGCGCGACCAGGGGGCCGCTCGCTCGAAGCGCACCTCGCCGCCGTGCGCCTCGACGATCTGCTTGACGATCGCGAGCCCGAACCCAGAGCCAGACTCCTTGTCGGAGACGAGGGACTCGAAGAGCGAGTCGGCGATGTCCGCGCTGGGCCCTGGGCCGTTGTCTTCGACGCAGATGAGCACGCGCTCGTCCGCGCCCTCGACGCGCACGCGCACGGTGGGAGACTCGACCTCCGCGCACGCCTCCACCGCGTTCTTGACCAGGTTCCAGAGTGCGCGCTCGAGCTTCTCCGGGTCGATCGACGCCCGGAGCTCGTCCGGCACGTCCTCCTCGAGGGTGACGCTCCGGCGGGCGAGCTCCTCGCGCCAGAGGCCGGCCTCGCCCAGCGCGTCCTTCACGCTCATCGGGCGCGCCTCGATCGTCATCTGCCCGCGGCAGAGCGCGAGGGTGTCCGAGAGCATGTCGATCGCGCGCTGCGTGTAGTGCTCGATCTTCTCGACGTGCGTGTGCTCGCTCTGGCCCTCGCGCGCGAGCAGGCGCGCGTACATCTGGGCCAGCCCGATCGGGCCACGCACGTCGTGCAGCAGGAAGCCCACCGCCTGGCCGACGGTCGCGAGGCGCATGTTCCGCATGAGCCGCTCGCGCATCTTGGAGTGCTCCACGGCGAGCCCCACGTGCTGGAGGAACACGCTGAGGAGCGCCACGCGGTCGGGGGTCACGGGGCGCCGCCCCGAGAACGCCATCGCGACGCCGTGGCGGGAGAGCGGGAAGACCCGCAGGTTCTCCTGGAACGAGATCTCTCCCGTCCGGAGCACCGAGCCGTGCACCGTCTCGAGCGCCCGCGTCGCGGCTTCGGCGTCCGCCAGCGCGCCGACGCCGAGGTGGAATCGCGGCTCCTGGGCGTCCTCGTCGTAGGTGAAGATGGCGGCCGAGTCGGTCTCGAGCCACACGCACACCTGCTCGAGTAGATGGTGCAAGAGGCGCTGCATGTCCTCCTTGCTGCCGTGGATCGCGGTGACGATCTTGATGAGCGCCTCGAGCTCGCGCGCCTTGTTCCAGTCGTGCACGAGCTTGTTCGCGAGCTGGCGGACCTCCTCGTTGGCGAACGGCTTGACGAAGTAGCCGACGTTCTCGCCCACCTTCGCCGCGATGGTCTCGATGCTGTGGTCGCTGTACGCGGTGACGAAGACCACCTCGGCCTTGTCGTCCACCTCGCGGATGGCCTCCACGGTCTGGAGGCCGTCCCAGCCCGGCATGCGCATGTCACAGAAGATCGCGGCGTAGGGGCGTCCGTCGCGCAGGGCCTCCTTCACCAGCGCCAGGCCGTCACGGCCGTTCTCCGCGAGGTCGACCTCGAACGCCAGCTCCGCCATGCCCACGGCGTCGCTCTCCGCTTCGTCGAAGAGGAGCCTCGCCGCCGCCCCGGCCGCGTCTCCCCGCGCCCGAGGGGCGAGCACGGCGTGGAAGCTGTCGCGGACGGCCTCTTCGTCGTCGATCACGAGCACCCGGGTGTTCAGCGAACGCATCAGCGCGCGCCTCCTTTCCATTCGATTCGCGCCGTCGCGCCCTGGCCCGGCCCTTCGCTGCGCATCTCCAGCGTCCCGCCGATCGACTCGATCACGCGGCGCGCCGCGCCCAGGCCCACCCCGGAGCCGCGGCGCTTGGTGGTGAACCCGTCCTCGAAGACGCGCCCGAGCTTGTCGCCCTCGATCCCGGGCCCGTTGTCGCGCACCTCGATCCAGGTGGCGCCGTCCGCGCGGCCGCTCTCCAGGCGCACCATCGGGACGGCCTCCCCGTCGGTCTGGTCGAAGGCCTCGGCG
This sequence comes from Sandaracinaceae bacterium, assembly GCA_040218145.1. Lineage (GTDB taxonomy): Bacteria > Myxococcota_A > Polyangia > Polyangiales > Sandaracinaceae > JAVJQK01. The sequence goes on from JAVJQK010000110.1 coordinate 24,440, forward strand.
GCGTTCTTGAGCAGGTTCAAAAGGACCTGCATGAGCTTGCTGCGCTCGACCTCGATGGACAGGTCGGGGGGATCCACGCGCAGGTCGAGCCGCCCGTGCCGGCGGGCGAACGCGTCGCTCATCATCAGCTGGGCGTCCGCGAGGATGCGCCGCATCGGCGTCGCCTCGCGCCGCGGGCCGCTCCCCGCGTAGCCGCGGTGCGCCTGCAGCACCTCCTGCGCGTGCTGCGTGAAGGCGAGCGCCTTGCTGAGGGCAGCCCCGACCATGCGCTGCTCGCCCTCGAGATCCTGCGCCATGCCGACGATGAGCTCCCGCAGCGCCGCCGCGCGCTCCTCTCCCAGCGCGCCCGCGAGCCGGTCTTGCTCGCGCTCGAGGAGGCCGGAGGTCTTCTGAAGCCGGGACACGACCTTCGAGCCCTGGAGCCGGTCCGCCGCCTCCACGGACTGCGAGATCACCCCGGTCAGGGCGTTGCCGAGGTCGTGGAGCAGGCCGCTGACGCTCTCCGCGCGGCCGGTCTCGTGGGCGATGCTCGCGAGCAGCTCGCGGCGCTCGATCGCGTCCGTGCGCCGCGCGGTGATGTCCCGCACCACGGCGAGCGAGCCGGCGCGGTCGGGCAGCTCCACGCGGGAGAACGTCACCTCCATCGGGAAGGTCTCGCCGTCCGCGCGGCGCCCCACGATCTCGCGGATCGTGGATGGGGCCTGCCCCGCGACGAACCCCTCCCCGACCTCGGTCGCGTAGGGCTCGGGCACCAGCTCGGACAGGCGCGCGCCGAGCAGGTCCGCGGTGGGCATGCCGAAGACCTCGCTCGCGGCGCGGTTGGTCCGCTCCACGCGCCCGTCGGCGTCGAACGCGAGGAGTCCGTCGCTGACGCTCTCCACGATGGCCTCGAGCTGCGCCTCGCGCGCGGCCAGCGCCTGCGCGGCGATCTTCTGCGCGGTGACGTCGCGCGCGACGGCGTAGATGAGCCCGCTCTCGGCGTCGGCGCTCGCCCGCCACGCCATCCAGCACCACGTCCCGTCGGCCCTCGCGTAGCGGTTCTCGAAGTGGATCGTGGGCTCGCCGCGCCCGAGCCGCTCGACCTCCGCCAACGTGGCCGCGATGTCGTCCGGGTGGACGAGGTCCAGGAACGGGCGCCGGAGCAGCTCCTCCACCGTGTATCCGAGGGTCTCCACGAACGCCGGATTGACCCGCTTGAAGTACCCGTCCGTCCCCGCCAGACAGATCATGTCGAGCGACATCGTGAAGAGCCGCTCGAGATCGAGCACGTCCGTCGTCTGCGACGTCGGTTCCCCCATCGCCCGACTGTATCCGAAAACGACCCGTCACCTCCCGGGACCCGAGCGTCGAATGCCCAGATCGCCCCGGGCGCGGTCGATCGACGTGGGGATCCGCACCTCGATCGACCAGATAGTGCCTCCAGCGGCTTGACGAGGGTGGGTACCAGGGTTCAAGGTCAGGGACGCTGAGAACGATTATCGGAACCATTCTCCGTTGGACCCTCTCCAGTCAGAGACGGCCTTGAACCACCCCTCCGCGCTGCATTCCGGCCCTCACGCAAGGGCGACCGTCGCCACCCCGGTGCCTACCGCGCCCGAGGTCGCGAGCGCTCCGTCGGTGCCGCGCGGGGCGATGCCGGTGGTGGTCGGGCTCTCCGTCGCGGCCCACGTCGGGGTGCTCATGCTCGCCGCGATGCTCCCGGCGCCCGCGCCGGCCGCGCAGCGGATCGACGAGGTCGAGGTGACCTTCATCGCCCCTCGCGAGCTCGAGGCGCCGACGCCGGAGCCGATCGAGGAGACGGTCCAGGAGACGGTCGAAGTGACGGAGGCGCCCGAGCCCACGCCGCGCCCCGCCGCCATGCTGCCTCCGCCCCGCCGCGAGCGCGTCCGCGAGCCGGAGCCCGAGCCCGCGCCGCCCCCGCCCGTCATCGTCGCCGAGGCCGAGCCCACCGGCGCCGAGGGCGAGTGGACCCACCCCGAGAGCGAGGAGGGCGGCCTCCCTGGCGGCGTGCCCGGCGGAGAAGGCACCGGCACGTCGGGACACATCCTGGGCACGGGGAGCCAGCCCGCGCCGGTTCGCCAGGGCATCAGCCGCGCCGAGCTCCGCCGGCGGCTGCGCGGCTACGTGCGCGGGACCCTGTCCGCCTTCGTCAACGGCCGCATCGACTATCCCCTCGCCGCGCGCCGCGAGCACCTGCAGGGGGTCGTCGTGCTGCGCATCCGGCTCGCGTCCGACGGTCGCCTGCTCGGCGTGCGGCTCTCTCGCTCGAGCGGGCACGACACGCTCGATCGCGCCGCGCTCGCCTCCGTCCAGCGGCTCGACTCCATGCCCGCGCCCCCGTCCGGCATCCCGTGGGGCGACGAGCGGGAGCTGCCGCTTCCCGTCACCTACGTGCTTCAGTAGGACCCGGCTTCAGTAGGAGCCGGGCAGGCGGGCGCGAACGCGCGGTAGATGCCGACCGCGTACTCGTAGGCGGTGAACGAGGCCTGGTAGCCGACCTCGTCCGGGATCGGCGTGGGCGCGGGGATCGGGCGCGCGCCGGCGCATCGGAAGAGGCGCAGGGCGCGCCGCAGGTGGTAGGGCGAGCTCACCACGAGGAGGGTCGGCGCGCACCCGTCGTCGTCCTCCTCCCCGCAGAGCAGCGCCATCGTGAAGCGCGCGTTCTCGGCCGTGTCGCGTGAGCGGCGCTCGCGCAGGATCACAGCCTCAGGCACCCCCAGAGACATGGCGTGGGCAGCCATGACGTCCGCCTCCGTGCCGCCGCCGGGGGCCGGGCCGCCGGCCATCACGATGCGCTCGGCCAGGCCGCGCCGATAGAGCGCCACGCCGTGCGCGACGCGCCGCGCGGTCTCGGGCGCGACCCGGCCCTCGGCGTCGGTGGGGGGCCGGTTGCCCAGCACCACGATCGCGTCGGCGTGGCGCAGCGGCTCGCGCGGCGCGAAGAGCTCCCGGCCGAGCGGCCGGCCGCACCCGAGGGCGCACGTCACGGCGAGCAGGACGACGACGCGTCGGGAGCTCACTTGCGGAAGACTTCGACCTCTTGCAGCACGATGTCGCTCTTCGGCCGGTCGTTGTGATCGGTGTCGACGTGCGTGATCGTCGGGATCAGCTCGGCGTTCTCGACGACCTCGCCGAAGATGGCGTGCTTGCCGTCCAGCCACGGGGTGGCGACCTCCGTGATGAAGAACTGCGAGCCGTTCGTGTTGGGGCCCGCGTTGGCCATCGAGAGCAGCCCGCCCTTGTCGTGGCGCAGGGACGGGTGGATCTCGTCTCCCCAGCGATAGCCGGGGCCGCCGCGCCCGCTGCCCAGCGGGTCGCCGCCCTGGATCATGAACTCGGGGATCACGCGGTGGAAGATCGTCCCGGAGTAGAGCGGGCGAGTCGTCTTGCCGCCCTTCGGGTCGTCCCACTCGACGTTGCCGGCCGCGAGCGCGACGAAGTTGGCGACCGTCCGGGGCGCCTCGGCCTCGAAGAGCTTGGCGACCATCTCACCCATGCTGGTCTTGAAGCGGGCGTAGAGCTGTCCGTCGCCCGGCACGGTCTCGCTCGCGGGCGGGGCGGGGGTGTCCGGCTGAACCATTGCGTAGACTCCTGTGTTCTTGGGGGGCGAAAGTGAAGCGCGGAGCATGCCCAAGGGGCGGCTTCTCGCGCAAGGTCGCGGCGTGGCCGTCAGAGGGTCGCCGCGCGCTCTCGTGTGGGGGGCCGGCGCGCGCCCCGGCCGAAGTCTGCGACGAGGGCGTCCGCGGCCGCGCGACCCGACAGCACGCAGAGCGGCATGCCGCCGCCCGGGTGCGCCGTGCCGGACGCGAGGTAGAGGCCCCTCACGCCGCGCACGCGGTTGGGGGGGCGCTTGAAGGCGGCGAGTCGGCTCGTGCTGGCGGCGCCATAGAGCGCGCCCCGGCTCCCGGGGAAGCGGCGCGCCAGATCGGCGGGGGTCCTCGACCAGACCAGCCTGTCGCCTTCGCCCCAGAGCCCGTTTGCCCGCAGCCGCGCCTCGACCGACGCCCGCACGCGGTCCCACACCGCCGGATCGCGCGACCCCGACGCGGGCTCGGCCGGCGCGTTGACCATGACGAAGACCGCCTCGCGGTCGGCCCACCCCGCCCTCGCGTGCGCGCTCGACTGGGCGCAGAGGTAGATGGTGGGGTCCTCGGGCGGCCGGTCCCGGTCGAAGAGATCCGCGAACTCCGCCTCGTAGCGCGCGGGGAAGAGCACGGTGTGGGGCGCCCCATCCGCGCGGCGCCGCGCCGCGAGGATGCAGTTCCACGCCGACGTGGAGGGGGGCCCGCCGCGGCCCGGCGCGCGCGCGTCGGGCAGGAGCGTCTCTCTCAGGTGGGCCACGTCCGCGTTCACCACGACGGCGTCGGCGTCGAGCGCGCGGCCGTCGACCACCACGCCGCGCACGCGGCCGTCGCGCACGCGGACGCGCTCGACCCAGCTCCGGGTGCGGATCTCCACCCCGAGCCGCTCCGCGCCCTGCACGAGCGCGCGGACGAGCGCGGCCACGCCGCCCTCGATCCCGAGGCCCCCGAGCGCGAGGTCCACGTACGCGATGCAGAGCAGCGTCGCGGGCGCGCGCCGCGGGTCGGAGCCGTTGTAGGTCGCGTAGCGCATCAGGACGTCCCGCAGGTGCGGCGAGCGGACGCGCGCGTGGATCGCTCCGCGCATCGTGCGCAGCGGGTCGATGCGGGGCAGGGCCGAGAGGTGCTCGACCATGCGCGAGAGGCGCGGCGCGGGCCCCTCCACGAAGTGCGGGGCCGCCACGTCCCAGATCCCCTTCGCGTAGCCGACGAACGCGCGGAAGTCCTCGGCCGCCTCCGCCCCGAGCGCCTCTCGCACGGAGCGCTCCGACGCGCGCACGTCGTGATGCAGGTCGAGCTGCGTGCCGTCCGGCCAGAGATAGCGGAACGCGGGGCTGAGCGGGCGCAAGGTCAGGGCGCGCTCGAGCGACGTGCCCGCGGCGCGGAAGAGCCCGTCGAAGACGTGGGGCAAGGTGAGCAGGCTCGGGCCGGTGTCGGCCTCGACCCCACCCGGGAGCGTCACCACGCCCGCCTTGCCGCCGGGGCGCGCCGCCCCCTCGAGCACCGTCACCCGGTGACCCGCCACGGCGAGATGGATGGCGGCGGAGAGCCCCCCCAGCCCGGCGCCGACGATGGCGACGTGGCTCATCCCAGCAGCGTCCCCAGCTGACGGCGCCAGCGCCCCCGACGGGGGCCGAGGAAGAGCGGGTTCAGGCGTGAGGTGGGCGCCTCGGTGTGGTGCACGCGCATCTTCACGAACGGGCGCATCGGGGCGAGATCGACGCGCCCGGGGCGCACCAGCTCCCCCGTCCCGTGCGCGCGCGCGCCGCCCCGCGTCGCCTCCGTGCCGAAGCGGAGGTAGAACGGGCCGTCGTCGAGGAGCGCGCCGTGCCGCACGTCGAGCCACGCGCCGCCGTCGGGATCGAGCAGCTCCACGCGGTCCCAGTAAGGCATGCCGTAGCGCGCCCTCCGCTCGCCGGTGAGGCGCGCGCGCACGGGGACGTCGCGCGTTTGCCCCGCGTCGTCGATCTCGAGCGCGAGCGCCTCCGGGGCGCCGCCGCCCTCGGGCCAGAGCACGTAGTAGATGAGCTCCCGGTCGGGCATCGGCACGCGTCCCCAGACCCAGTGATCGATCCCCAGGCGGTCGAACGGCGTGCGGCTGCCGTTGCGGTCGTGGTAGCCGCGCCCCGCGAAGTCGAGGATCGACCGGCTCCCCACGCGGAGGGAGGCGTCGACGGTCGCCGGCCCGGTCAGCGGGCTCCAGTCGTGGTCGTCGAGGGTGGGCTGGGCGGACGCGGTCGGACGGCGCGGGACTCCGTCGAGCGCGATCCGCCCGCGCAGGCGGTCGCGCGTCCCCGGGAGTGGGCAGTCGAGCGAGAGCGAGGCCTGGCGTCGGCCGCCGCGGACCTCGCTCCGCAGCACGCTGTCTCCGAATCGCCACTCTTCGCCGTCCCAGCTCGCGTCGTGCGTCGGGTACTCCTGCAGCAGGTAGAACGCCTCGCGTCCCTCGCGGTACACGGCCACGTTCAAGCTGGGCCGCTCGCGGGCCGAGGGCGCCTCGCCCCGCCGGCTCGCCGCGCGGTAGCCGGGCAGGAACGGCAGACCGAACGACCAGATCACCACCACGCCGTTCCCCTGCGGATCGATCGCGTCGAGGTACCACCACGCGAATCCGCCCGCCGCGTGCAGCAGCTCACGATCGAGGGGGCGGTCCGGCGAGGTGAGTCGGACGAGCCGGGTTGCGCTTCGAAGCATGTTTCCTCCCCTCCCGATCTGGGCGCGTTCCTCGTTTCGGCCACATCGACCGCGAAAAAAGGACGGTAGCGCGGTTCTCGGGTGAACATTCGCCCGAACCGGCCCATGATGGGCGCGAGTGATGCGCGAGGATCGGGCCGTTTTCTTGGCGAACGACAACCAACGAGACCTTCTGACCAGCACCGAGGCCGCCGAGCTGCTCGGCGCGAGCCCCACCAGCGTCAAGCGCTGGGCCGACGAGGGCATCTTGCCGTGCGTCCGCACCGCGGGCCGTCACCGCCGCTTCGCCCGCGACGACCTGGAGCGCTTCCACCGGGAGAAGATGGGCGCTCCGCCAGACGAGGGCGTCGGCGGCCCCGACACGTTCGACGCGTGGCTCTCGGACCTGCTCGAGGGCCGGCCTTATCGCGTCCAGGCGCGCCTCTTCGAGCTCCGCTCGAGCGTCGGCTCCTGGCGCGCGGTGGGGGAGCGCGTGGGCGAGCTGGTCACCGAGGTGGGCGAGCGCTGGGCGCGGGGCGAGCTGTCGGTCGTGGAGGAGCACCTCGCCACCGAGCGCCTCGGCCGTGCGCTCGCGCGCGTCAGCGAGACGCTCCCGCTCAGCCCCGACGCCCCTCGCGCGCTGCTGCTGACCCCGCAGCACGAAGAGCACACGCTGGGCCTCTCCATGCTCGAGCTCGCGCTCCGCGAGCTGGGCTGGCAGCCCGTGTGGTCCGGTCGCCGCACGCCGGTCGAGCACTTCGACGAGGCGCTGGCCGAGCTCGACGTGCAGCTCGTCGCGGCCAGCGCGTCGGCCTACGCGGACGATCCGGTGGAGATGGCGCGGGTCGCGCGCGCGCTCGCCGACGCCTGCTCGGCCCGGGGCGTCACGCTCCTCTTCGGCGGCAACGGGGCGTGGCCCGACCCACCGCCCTACGGGAGACGCCTGCACGGGTTCCGTGAGATGACCGGCGCGTTGCCCCCGGCCGAGGCGGCCCGACGTCAGAGGAAGCAGCCGCCCTCGCCCCGATAGGTCGGCTCCCGCGCGACGACCTCTCCGCTCCGGACGAGCAGATACTCCGTGAAGCGCTCGGCCAGCTCGCCGGCCTTCGCGTGGCGAAAGATCACCGGCTCGCCGACGCGCGGGCGCGGACCGTGCCCGGAGAGGCGCAGCGGTGTTTGCACCTCTCCTGCGCCCTCCATCGAGATGTAGGAGAGCCCTGGGGGCATCCACGGGACGGGCAGTCGATCCCAGCCCGGCTCTCCGCTCGCGACGTAGCCGCCGCCGAGGCAGGTGATCACGTCGTCCGTGGGCGCGCGCGAGACCTCGAGCGCGAAGAAGGCGGCGGGCTCGAAGTGGGCGGCGCGGAAGTAGTCGAAGAGGTGCGAGCAGAGGAAGCCCGAGCCCGCCGTCACCTCGGTCACGCACGCCTCGGCGGTGGTGGTGTCGAGCGAGCCGCTCCCGCCCCCGTTGACGAGCCGGAGGTCCACGCCCGCCTGGCGCAGCGCGCTCACCGCCTCGGCGCGCGCCCTCGCGACCTGCGGGACGGCCAGGCGCTTCAGCGCGCGGCGCGCCGGGTTGAGGGCGCGGCTGAAGGGGCTGTCGTCCGGGAGGCCGGCGACGTGCGCCTCGTAGCCCATCAGGCCGGCCACCTCCACGCCCTCCATCGAGGCGGCCTCTCGCGCGAGCGCGACCAGCTGTCTGGCGGTGCGGAGGGGGCTGCGCAGCGCGCCGAGGTGGACACGGCGCGCTGGCTGGTAGGCCACGTCCAGCTCGAGCACGACCTCCAGCGTGGTGCCCGCCGCCCGGGCCGCGCGCGCGCACGCCTCGAGGTGCTCGCGCGCGTCCACCATCGGACGGATCGTCGCTCCCTGCGCCACGCGCCTCGCGACGTCGGCCAGCGCGCTCGCCTGGAGGCTGGGGTAGGCGACGAGCAGGTCGTCGAAGCCTCGATCGTGGAGGAAGCAGGCCTCCTCGAGCGTGAAGCACATCAGCCCGCGGAAGCGCGCGCCGCCGCGCTCGAGGATGCGACGCAGCAGGCCCACGTGGCGCACGGACTTCGAGGCGACGCGACATGTCTTGTCGGTGCCGGCCAGGGCATCCAGCACCCGGTCGACGTTCCGGTCCATCGCGTCGAGGTCGACGATCGCGGCCGGGAGGCGCTCGGACGAGAGCAGGTTCGCGAAGGCGCGCCAGTCCATGCCGCGAGCATCGCACGGTTCGAGCGACGGGTTGAGAGGGGCTCAGTAGACGACGGGCGCCGGCGCGGTGGAGGTCCACACCTCGACCCCGCGCGAGCTGGCGTGCGCGGGCTCCCACGCGTGCTCGTCGACCTGCTCGTCGACCTGCGCCTCGACGGGATCCGCGGTCTCGACGCGGGCACGGATGGGCTCGCGAGCGCCCTCGAACGGCGCGGCGGGCGCGAACACGAAGTCCGTCTCGGCCAGCCGGTTGAGGTCCTCCTGGAGGATCGCCATCGCGACGACCCACGCCCAGCCGGTGGCCAGGCTCAGCGCGGAGATCACGCCGACCGCCATCGAGCGGTCCAGGTGCTCTTCGCCGCGCTCCAGCATCTCCTCGTGCACGATCTTGGAATTCCGGTACCCGGCCCAGATCCCCCACAGGCCCACGGTGACGACGGCGAGGAGCACGTCGAGGAGCGGCCGCAGGTCGTCTCGATCGGTCTCTCGCTGCAGCTCTTTGGTGGTTCGATACAGCCACCAGTAGGCGTACAACCCGAAGGTCACGACGGTGAGAACGACGACGGCGAGCGGAGAGCGCTTGGTCACGACGAGGGGGGCTCCTTTGAACTGTCCGTACGCGGGGCGAGGGCCGCACATTTCAACCAACGCCACCCGTCATGTGGGCGCGGCCGAAATGGGCTCAAGTCGGCCCGCACGTCGCCGTTTGCCCCGCATCGGATGTCCAATGTCTATCGACTGCACCCCGAGCGGGACGGCTGGTCCGAGGTTCCGGCGACGGTGACCTCGTCGGGCACCCTCGCGAAGGAGGCGGACGACGAGCTGCGGCGGCTGCGTGACGCGCTCGCGGACCGTGACGCGGAGCTCTCGCTGCTGGCGCACGTCGTCTCCCACGATCTCCGCGCCCCGCTGAGGGCCATCACCGGCTTCGGCGAGCTGCTGCAGGACGAGCTGGGCGCGCGCCTCGAGCCCGAGGCGGCGGACTACCTCGAGCGCATGACGGGCGGCGCCGAGCGGCTCCAGAGCATGATCGACGCGCTCGTGCGGTACCTGCGGCTCGGCCCGCCGTCGTTCGAGACGGTGGACCTGGGGACCGTCGTCGAGAGCGTGCTCGCAGACCGGACGGACGCGCCGGAGATCGAGCTGGGGGCGCTGCCGCGCGTCGAGGGGGATCCCGCGATGCTGACGACCCTCCTGGAGGCGCTCATCGACAACGGGCTGAAGTTCGCCGATCCGGATCGCGCGTGTCGCGTCCACGTCGGCGCGCGCCTCGAGGGCGAGCGCTGGGTGGTCGAGGTACGCGACACGGGCATCGGGTTCGAGCCGCACCTCGAGGAGCGCGCGCGGGCGATGTTCGTCCAGCTGCACCCCCGCGGTCGCTTCCCGGGGCTGGGCTTCGGACTCGCGCTCGCGGCGAAGATCCTCGCTCTGCACGACTCCGAGCTTTGGTTCGAGTCGGTGCCCGGGGAGGGGACGACCGTGCGGTTCCATCTGGCTCCGGCTGCTTTCTAAAGTCCGCCCGCTCGCGACCGTTGCGAGAGGTGATGTCGGACGCCGAAACACGCCGAACACGCCGCCGGCGACGCTCGGATCAGGGGATCGTCGCGCAGCCTGCGGCCGTGGCCAGGCCGTCCATCCTCTTCGTCGACGACGACGAGGTGCTCGCCCGCGCCTTCGCCCGTCGGTTCCAGCGCGAGGGCTTCGAGGTGGTGGTCACGCACTCGCCCATCGAGGCGATCAAGCTGACGCAGCGTCGACTCTTCTCCACCGTCGTGACCGACCTGCGCATGCCCGTCATGAACGGGGTGGAGCTCATCGAGCACGTCGCGGGCGTTCAGCCGGACGTGTCCTTCGTGGTGGTCACCGGCGTGCCCAACCTCGACCTGAAGCGCAGCCCCCCGGCCGAGGTGTCCACCGTGGGCATCGTGGCGAAGCCGTGGGACGACGAGGAGCTCCTCGAGGTCATCCGGCGCGCGGTCGAGCTGACCAACCGCCGCCGCGCCGAGACGCAGGCGGCCGAGAGCGTCGAGCCGATCGCGCTGGTGGTCGAGGACGACCCGGACGACGCCGCGCTGCTCGCGCAGCGGCTGCGCCGCAATGGGTGGCGCAGCCACGCCGTGCATCGTCTCCAGGACGCGCAGCTCGTCGCGGCCTCCACCCGCTTCGACGCGATGCTGGTGGACCTCTCGCTCCCGGACGCGCGCGGGCTCGACGCGGTGGTGAAGCTCCGCCAGGTGGCCCCGAACGTCCCGCTCCTCGTCTACAGCGGCATCGACGACGACACGATGGCCTGTCAGGCGATCCGCGCCGGCGCGCACGACTACCTCGTCAAAGGCGTCGAGGATCGCCGCCTCTGTCGCGCCCTGGTGCTCGGGGTCGAGCGCGCGCACTACACACGGCGGCTCACGTCGCTCGCGCACTTCGACCAGCTGACGGGCCTCGCCAACCGCCTCACCCTCCGCGAGGAGGTGCGGCGCGCGCAGACCGCCTCGGCCGCGAGCGGGCAAGCGACCGCGCTCCTCTATGTGGACCTCGACCGCTTCAAGACGGTCAACGACTCACTCGGTCACGAGGCCGGCGACGCGCTGCTCCAGAACGTCGCCGAGCGCCTTCGCCAGAGCATCCGAGACCACGACACCGCCGCGCGGCTCGGGGGCGACGAGTTCGCCATCGTGCTCCGGCAGCTCGACCACCCCGACGAGGCCTCCATCGTCGCCGAGCGGCTCCTCGACGCGCTGCGGCGCCCGTTCGAGCTCCCGCAGGCGACCGTGCGCGTGACCTGCAGCGTCGGCGTGGTGGTCAAGCGCCCGGGGGACACGTGCTCCCTCGACGACCTCCTGCGCGAGGCGGACACGGCCATGTACGACGCGAAGCGGAGCGGCCGCAATCGGCTGGCCCGCCCCAAGCGCGACAGCGCGCGCCCGGGCGTCGCCCGCATCGCGCTCGAGAACGAGCTCCGCGACGCCGTGGCCGAGGAGCGCTTCACCCTCGCGTTCCAGCCGCAGTTCTCGGTCCCTGCGCGCGAGGTGATCGGCTACGAGGCGCTCCTCCGCTGGACGCGGCTCGACGGCACGAAGGTCTCGCCGGGCACGTTCATCCCGCTGCTCGAGGACATGGGGCTCGTCTCGCAGGTCGGCCGCTGGGTGCTCCGCGCGTCCTGCCGCCAGCTCGCGGTGTGGCGAGAGGCGGGGATGCCCCGACACGTGCGCATGGCGGTGAACGTCAGCGGCCAGGACTTCGAGCGCGACGACCTGGTGGGGAGCGTGATGGGTGCGCTCGCGGAGTTCGGCATCGAGCCGTCCGCGCTCGAGCTCGAGATCACCGAGAGCATCCTGATGCGCGACACCGAGCGCACCAACGTGACCCTCGAGGCCTTGAAGCGAGAGGGCGTCCCGATCGCCATCGACGACTTCGGCACGGGCTACTCGTCGCTCGCGTACCTCCAGCGCTTCGCGGTCAGTCGGCTGAAGATCGACCGCGTCTTCGTCCAGGCGCTCGAGGAGACGCAGGATGGGACCATCGCGGAGGCGGTCATCGCGCTCGGGCACCGGATGGGCATGGAGGTCCTCGCCGAGGGAGTGGAGACGGAAGCGCAGCTCGCTTCCCTCGCCAGCGTCGGCTGCGATCTCGTGCAAGGATTCTTGCTGGGTCGCCCGGAGGCTGCGTCGCAGATCGCGCTCGTCGCCTGAGGCGGTCGCGACTACCGAGAGCGCAGCAGGAGCGGCACGTAGAGCACCTCCCGCGAGGCGTCGGACAGCTCGACGCGCCCGCCCTGGCGCGAGACCGTGATCACCGCCGGGGCGAAGCTCCCCTTGGTCGGCAGCCGCGTCGCGCCGCGGCGCAGCGAGTCGGGATCCACGAGGGACGCGATCGGGAAGCGGTCCGGCGCGCGCTGCCCGGTCTCGTGCACGACCATCGCGCCGTCGCGCTGGAAGTGACCGACGTCCCGCCCGTTCACGGTGAGCGCCCAGCGGGCGTCTTCGCCGCGGGTCCAGACCAGCGTCTCATCAGGGTGGGCGCCGTTGACCAGGGTGACCTCGCGCGCGTCGGCCGGGGCGAGCGTGGTGGCGACGGCGAAGAGGAGCGCGAAGAAAGCGTAGTCGAAGCCCATGGGAGCGGCTTAGCAGCTCACTGCGGCTGCTGGTACTTCACGCCGATCGCCTCCTGCGCCATCTCGTCGAAGGTCATCGCGCGGTAGCGGCGCACGTCCTCCTCGGTGTAGAGGCGGTTGATCACCCGGGGATCCAGCCCGATGACGCGCTGGAGGAGCGGCCCGAAGATCGCGCCGAGGATCGGGTCGTTGAAGGCGTCCTGGATGGTGCGGATGAACTTCGTGAACGGCCGGTCGCCGACCCCGGGGCGCTCGCCGAGGAGCTGGATGCGCTTGAACGCCTCGAAGAGGCGCTTGCCGCTCGGGTCGGTCAGATCCATCGGCGCGAAGAAGACGTCCCGGAAGAACGGGCCCGCGTGCCAGAGCATCACCGCCAGCGCGAAGAGCGAGCGGGCCTGCTCGTCCAGCGACTTCTCGGGCCGCGCCTCGAGCCAGCGGTCGTAGCCCTCCGACGCGTAGAACTCGACCATGTGGTAGTCGACCGCGATGTGCCGGGACTCGTCGCGGTTGATCAGGCGCATCGCCCGGTGGCTCATGTCGTCGTCGACGAAGTCGTCCAGGGAGCGGAGGAGCGCGACGTCCAGCAGCAGCTCGCCCGTGGTGATGTAGGCGCTGGCGATGTCGGGCGGCAGGTGGTGGACCGCCTCCACGAAGGGCTCCCGGAAGCGGACGAGGTGCGGGTTGAGCTGGTAGTCCCGGTAGTGGTGCACGTCGTAGTGCGCGGCGAGCCGCGTGGCGACCTCGGAGTGGCGCGCCTCGTCCTCGATGAACGTCGTGAAGATCTCCTTCAACACCGGGTCGTCGGTCTGCGCGCGCTGCGCCCGGAACAGCTCGCCCGCCAGCAGCTCGATGCCGCTCATGTCCGTGAAGTACTGGCAGACCGCGATCTCGTGTTCCCTGGGGAGCGGCCGAGGGGTCACGTCCCAGTCGAGGTCGTCGATGCGCCACTGATCTCGGCGGCACATGCCGAGCATGCGGTCGAGGTCCATGGGGACAGAGTAGCCCCGCCCGGTCGCGTCAAGAAGTCCGGCCGCGCGGACGCTTGAAGCGCCGCGTCGGGCGCGTGCGCAGCTCGCGGGTCGCGTCTTCGGCCAGCTGCACGGCGCCCTCCTCGCTCAGCGCGATCTTCGGCTCCGACGCCGTGGGCGCGTCGGTGTGCAGGTAGGTCTGGAGCAGGGCGTCGAGCTCGGGTCGTGACACGTCCCCGGAGAACGACGCACCGCGTCGTGGCTGAAGCCGACCCGTTCGGTCAGCGGGTGGGAGCGCCGGTCACCGCGCCTCGTGACGCCGCCTCGAATCCGTGGCATTCGACCCACGCGATGGCGCACCTCCCTGGTCGAGTGCTCAAGAGTCAGAGCGGGCAGCACTGGGTCCTCACCGACACCGGGGTGGTGCACTGCACGCTGCGCGGCCGGCTCAAGAAGGAGAAGAAGGCCCGCACCGACCTCGTGGTGATCGGCGATCGGGTGCGCGTCTCCGTGCAGACGGGCCAGCCGGGCGAGGGCGTCATCGAGGAGGTCGAGCCGCGCGAGAACCGCTTCGCCCGTCGGCAGCCGGGCGGGCGCGGGCGGTACAAAGAGCACGTGATGGTGGCGAACCTCGACTGGCTCGCCCTCGTGTTCGCGTGCGGCAGCCCTCCGCCCAACCCGCGGCTGCTCGACCGCTTCCTCGTCGTGGCGGAGCTGGACCGGCTGGACGCGATCATCGTCGCCAACAAGATCGATCAGGTCTCGCGGGAGGCGGCGGAGGCGGTCTTCGCGCCCTATGCCGAGCTGGGATACCCGGTCTGCTACACGAGCGCGGCGAGCGGGGAGGGCGTCGCGGCCCTCCGCGAGCGCCTCGTGGGCAAGGTCAGCGCGTTCGTCGGCCCCTCCGGCGTCGGCAAGAGCAGCCTCCTGAACGCGCTCGAGCCCGGCCTGGGGAAGACCATCGGCGAGCTCAGCGAGACGCTCGACAAGGGGCGGCACACCACGCGGGTGGCGGAGCTCCACCCGCTCGCGGGCGGCGGCTGGGTGGCGGACACGCCGGGGATCCGCGAGCTCGCGTCGTTCGAGCTGCCCCCCCGCGAGCTGCCCGCGTGCTTCCCGGAGATGCGCCCGCTCCTCGGTCGCTGTCGCTTCCCCGACTGCGTCCACGTGCACGAGCCCGGCTGCGTGGTGCGCGAAGCCGTGAGCCGGGGAGAGATCCGCGCCGAGCGCTACGACAGCTACAAGCGCATCCTCGCCGCCGACGAGCGGTGAGCCTGGCCGCTCGGCCGCGCCGTCGAGCGTCCCAGGCGGCGCGGCGCCAGGCCGAGAGACTGATCTATCCTCGGCGAATGAGAGATCACCTCCTCGTCGCCGCGCTCACCCTGACCGTGCTCGCCTGCGGAGGCGACCCGGCCGCCCCGTGCGACACCGACGCCGACTGCGTCGAAGGGGTCTGCCTCGATGGCGTGTGCCGACCGAGATCGGACGGCGGCGGAGTGGACGCAGGGGACGCGGGTCGCGACCGGGACGCGGGGGTCGGCGACGCCGGCACGTGCGCCGAGGACTGTGGAGACGGGACCTGCATCGCGGGCGTCTGCTGCGACGCGGACCGGAGCTGCGACGGAACCTGCTGCGGAGACGCGCAGGTCTGCTCGTTCAATCGCTGCGTCGACATCGGCGGGCCCTGCTCCGGCGAGGAGGACTGCGGCGAGGGCGGCTACTGCGAGCCGCGGCTCGGCGACGAGACGATGACCTGTGGGGACGCGCCCGCCGCGACCGGTCGGTGCCTGCCGCGCCCGCCCACCTGTGAGCCGGGCACGACCCCCGACCCGGCCGACCCCCGCTGCGTCGCCTCTTGCAGCTTCGTCCCGCCGGGGGGCGCGCTGAACGTCGTGGAGCGCTACGCCTGGGGCAGCTTCGACGGCGACCCGGCGGCGCCCAACGTGGACGACGTGCGCAACTCGCCCATCGTCATCAACCTCGACGACGACGACTGCGACGGCCGGATCACCGCCCGCGACGTCCCGGAGATCGTCGTGATCACGAGCCCCGACGACGTGAACCGACCCGACGGAAGCAACGCGATCGGCGACCTCGTGGTGCTCGGCGTCCAGGAGGGCGCGCTGGTCGAGAAGCTCCGCGTGCCGGCCATCGCGAACCCGTGGACCTACCCGGCGGCGGGCGAGGTGGACGGCGCGCCGGGCAACGAGATCGTCGTCTGCTCGGTCGATCGACGGACCGTGCGCGCCTACGGCGTGGACGCGACCGACGGCCTCGTGGAGCGCTGGCAGAGCGAAGACCTGGGTGGCGCGCTCTGCACGATGCCCTCGCTCGCCGATCTGGATCAGGACGGCGACGTGGAGGTGATCACGCGCGGCGCGGTGCTGGACGGAGCCACGGGCGCGATCGAGCTCCGGTACGACGCGCCGCCCGACGGACACGTGGTGGTGAGCGACGTGGACGGCGACCCCGCGCACACGCTCGAGATCGTCTCCTCGAGCCGCGTCTGGGGGCTCGTGGGAGGCGCGCTGGTCACCCTCGCCGACACGGGCCTGCGCGGCAATCACCCGATCGTCGTGCAGCTCGACGGGGTGGGGAACCCCGAGATCGTCGGCATGGACGTCTCCACGCACGCGATGACCGTCTGGCGCTACGCGCCGGGAGAGCCCGGGGACCACGTCGTCATCCGCCGAGAGATCGACATCAACGGTCCCCTCGATCCAGGCCGGTGTGCGGCCAGCTCGGCCGGGCGAACGCGGGGCGGCGGGCCGCCCACGGCGGGAGACGTCAACGCCGACGGAACGCCCGACATCGCGGTGGCGGGCGGCGTCGGCTACGCGGTGCTCGACGGTGCGCGGATCATGGACGCGACCCTGACCGATCCGCTCGCGCTCTTCTTCTGGACGCAGGACACGGTCGACTGCTCGAGCGCTCAGACGGGCAGCAGCGTCTTCGACTTCAACGGCGACGGGCGCGCCGAGGTGCTCTACGCCGACGAGCACACCTTCCGCATCTACCGGGGCGAGACGGGCGAGGTGCTCTTCGAGGCGTGCAATACGAATGGCACCATCCTCGAGCAGCCCATCGTGGCGGACGTCGACGGCGACGCCCAGGCGGACATCGTGGTCGCCTCGAACGCGCGCTACCGCGCGTGCCTCGACGATCCGTCGACGCGGACCTCGGGCATCCGTGTCTACGGGAGTCGAGACGGCGACTGGGTGCGGACCCGGCGCGTCTGGAACCAGCACGCCTACCACATCACCAACGTGGAGGAGGACGGGACGATCCCGCGCCAGGAGGCGCCGAGCTGGCTCGATCCGGAGCTCAACAACTTCCGACTGAACCGCCAGCCCGGCAACGCGCTCGCCGCCGTCGACGCGGTGGTGGCGCTCGAGCCGCGCTGCACGGGCGCCTTCGGTCTCTTCGCCACGGTGCGGAACCTCGGCGAGTCGGTCCTGCCCGCGGGCGCGACGGTGCGGATCTATCGCGGCGCGCCGAGCGCGAGCCCGCCCGCGTCGGACGCGCTGGGGGAGCTCGTCACGACCCGCAGCCTCTTCCCCGCCCAGTCGGAGCGGCTCGTGCTCACCCTCGACGACGCGGACGCGCGCGCGATCCTGCTGGAGGCCACGGAGGCCGCGTTCGCCGTGGTCGACGTCCCGGCCGGGGTGCAGGAGTGTCGCTCGGACAATGTCGGGGTGCTCGAGCGGACCTGCTCGCTGATGTAGGGCTCGGGGTCAGCCCGAGGAGACGGCGCGGAGCAGCCCGAAGGCGCTGGTGTAGCCGTGCAAGTGGGTGGCGCCGTGCACGGGGCCGATCTCGCCGTTGCCGAAGAAGCCCGCGACGGGCAGCGGGCCCAGCGCCTCGAACAACAGGCGGCTGTCGTGATCGGGCTCGCCGTAGAGGTGCTCGCCGCGCCCGAGGCACGAGAACAAGAGCGCGCAGGCGGCGTCCCCGTGCGCCTCTCGATAGGTCTCGAGGTGGGTGCGCAGATCGGCGGCCGAGGTCTCCGCGTCTCGCACGTGGAGCTGCACGACCGGGTAGCCCTCGAAGCGGCTCGCGACCACCAGCGCGCCGCGATCCTTCTCGACGCCGACCACGTTGCGGATCAGGAAATCGCCCGGGTGGTACTCGAGCTGTCCCTCCCGCATCTGCACGCCGCAGAAGAGCGCCTTCTGCATGCGCTCGCGGTCGGGGCCGTCGAGCGCGTCGTAGGTGTCGCGCAGCACGTCGAGCGGCTTGCCGCGGTCCAGCTCGAGGATGCGTGGCCCCTCCGCGCGCACGACGATCATCGGCTCGCCGATGGGCTTGCAGCCCTGCGCGACGACGGCGTCGAGCGTGACGTCGCCCTCGAAGGCCACGCCGACCGCGCCGTCGTCGAAGATCGCCCCGTCGACGAAGAGCGTGTTCTCGTTCGGCTGCTGGCCCCCGCTCGCCAGCCCGCCGACCAGGGACACGCCCGGGTTCGCCGCGTCGAACGCGCCGAGCATCGCCTCCACGTCGCAGCTGAAGGGATCGGCGAGGAGCACGACCCCGCGCGGGGCGTCGCCGGCCTCGAGCGTGTTCGCGCCCGCCTCGATCCGGAGCGGCCTCGCGCGGGCCTTCTCCGGCAGCGCGATGGCGAGGAGCCCGAGCGCGGGCTTGCGCTCCCGCTCGAGGCCGCCCGCGATCACGCCGTCGCCGCTGCAGCCACAGACCACCGCGCCGCCGAACCGGTCGCGGATCCGCCTCGCGACGATCGTCGGGTCGCCCTCGGTCTTCGGGGAGACGAAGGCGAACACCACGGAGGCGTCCGACAGCTCGACCGCCAGCGCGTCCAGCGCCTCCGTGAGCGCCGCCTCGAGCGTGAGCCGTTCACTCAGCGCGGCCGCGGCTCGAAGGGGGGAGCTCATCGGCTCTCGCTACTTCTTCGCCTTCGTGTCGAGCTTGACGCCGTAGAGCTCGAGCCGGTGATCGACGAGTCGGTAGCCCAGCTCCTCGGCCACCTTCTTCTGGAGCTTCTCGATCGCCTCGTTGGTGAACTCGACCACGTCGCCGCTCTGCACGTCGATGAGGTGGTCGTGGTGCTCCTGCGGAGCCTCCTCGTACCGCGCGCGTCCGTCCCCGAAGTCGTGCCGCTCGAGGATGTTCGCCTCCTCGAACAAGCGCAGGGTCCGGTACACGGTGGCGAGGCCGATCCCGGGGTCGACCTCCGAGGCGCGCTGATAGACCGTCTCGACGTCCGGGTGGTCGGTCGAGTCGGACAGCACGCGGGCGATCACGCGCCGCTGCTCGGTCATGCGGAGCCCCTTGTCGAGGCAGAGTTGTTCGAGACGCGATGGCATGGCTGACCCCTCGGAGAAAGACTACTCGGGCCCCGTGGACGACGCCAAGCACAGATCCAGCGTCCACGCGTGCGTGACCTCGCCGACGTGCAGCACCGCCTCGAGGGTCTCCACTCCGTCGGCGACGAGGCCGATCCAGTAGCCTTCGCGCACGTCCTCCGTGGTGAGCCCCTCCCCCACGAGCCGGAGCGGCGCGGCGTCTTCGGCGTAGACCGCCAGCCTGCGATCGATGTCGGGATCGACCGGGCCCTCGAAGAGCACGGCCTCGGCCCCGATGTCGTCGAGCGCCCCCACGGTGCGACCCGCCGCGGGATCCAGCACGCGCGCCGCCTCGGCCGCGGCGAGGGACAGCGTGCGCCCCGTCGCCCCGCTCGCGCGCTGGGAGTGGCCCGCGGCCAGCGAGAGCATGGCGCGCACCTCGCGCAGCGCGACGTCGGAGCGGCGCGCGCGCATCGCCAGGGCGCCCGCCGCGAACCCGTCGAGCTCGCCCTCGATCAGGCGCCGCAGGTCGCTCACCGGCAAGGTGGGCCGCGCGTCGCGCCGGGGCGCCTCCTCGCGAGGGAGCGGGCGGCCCGAGAGCGCTCGCAGACCGTCCCGCGCGATCGCCGCGCTCATGCGGAGCGCCTCCAGCTCGTCCTCGTCGAGGTCGCGGCCCCCGACGTTGAGCAGCGCGCGCTGCCCGGTCTTGCGGAGCGCGTCGCGCTCGGCGCTGGGCACCGCGGCCAGGGCTCCGGTCAGCTCGAGCGCCACGCTCATGGCGAGCGCCTCCAGCACCGGCTCCGGGTCTGCGCCCGGCGCCCAGCTGGCGGCCCTCTCGGCGCGGGTCCGCCACCCTCGAATCAACGCGTCAGTCATCGTCTGCTCCCGTCGCCCGCTGAGGACTCGTCGCCGCTGCGTACCGACCTGCTCATCACGGGGGACCTGCTCATCACGGACCCGCTCATCACGAACCTGCTCATCACGGACCTGCTCATCACGGACCTGCTCATCACGAACCTGCTCATCACGGACCTGCTCATCACGGACCTGCTCATCACGGACCTGCTCATCACGGACCTGCTCATCACGGGGAGCCTGGCGCCGGCTCCGGCGCACCTTCGACGAAGGGGCTCCTGCGGCTCGGGACCTTCGCTGGCCCGTGCGATGGCCCGCCCGGGCGTCTGCCGTTCGGTGGCTTCGGCGCGTCGCGCCCTGCCACGTGGACCGAGACGGGGGCGATCCCACGCAACTGACGCTTTTGGAGAAAAAACGCGCTCGACGTCGAGAGAGGCCGACTTCGCGCCGCTCACGAGGGCTCCTCGGGGCGATCGCGCCGACGCTCCGGTCGGGGTTTGCCCGCGTCGGCGCGGCGCTCCTCGATCAGCTCCCGGATCACCGCGATCACGTCGTGCGCCTCGGCGTCCTCGGCCGCCCAGCGCTCGAGCCCTCTCAGCGCGGGCTCACGCCCTCGCTCGATCCACTTGTAGAGGCGGTCCTTGCCGATGGGCTCGCCGACCTCGAGCGCGTCCGTGATCTCCTCCGAGTCCCATCCGCAGACCACACGGAGCAGCGTCGCCTGCGCCTGCGTGCGCCGCAGGAGCCGCCGGCTCGCGCTCCGCACGTCCTCCTCGAGGGCTCGGTGCACGTGACCCATGCAGGTCTCCACCAGCTGCTCGAGCGCGCCGGGAGGGAGCACGCGCGCGTCGCTCGCCTCGAGCCGGTCGATCAGCGGCGGCCCGGGCGTGCGGGGCTCGTTCCGCATCCCCTCGAGCAGCGGGTCGTTCTTGCGGGCGCGCAGGGCGTCGACGCGCTTGCGCCGGACGATGGTGGCCACCCACTTCGCGCACTGGAGCGGCGCCTCCGCCCGCATCCCGCCCACGTGCCGGACGAGGCTGAAGAGGGCCTCCTGGCGCGCGTCGGCCAGGCCCTCTCGCTCTCCCGGGAAGGCGGCGTCGAGCCAGTCCGAGACCGCACGCCAGCGCGCGGCGTGCCGCGGATCGGTCGGATCCGCGGCTTCCTTCAGCGCGCTCAGGTGCGCGAACAACGGCTCGGCTGGGGGCAGGGCCACGCGCCGGGCATCCTCGTCAGCGCGGGCGGCGGAGTCAACCGAGGCGTGCGCAGAGGGCCAACAGGTCGTCGAGGCGCTCCGCGGTCGGCGGGCCCACCTCGATCTGCGCGCGGACCTCACGCAGGGGCGCACCGAGGAACGCGTCCGCGTGCCCGTGACGCGGGACGTGGGCCAGGGCGCGCGCGGCCCGGCCGGCGACGTCGCTGCTCCACGCACCCCGCGCGAGCCGCGCCCGGGCCTCGAAGAGCACGTTGAGGTGCGCGAGGAACGAGAGGTGGGGCTCGAGCGCGCGCCCGTGAACGACCGGGGAGGCCGCGAGGACCTCGAAGCCGTGCTCGCGATCGGGACCCTGGGCCAGCGCCACGCCGAGGTGCCGGCGCGCGAGCAGGCCCGGGAGCGGCTCTTCTTCCAGGCTCGCGCGCACCGCGGGCACGTCGAGCGCGGCGATCGCCTCCTCCGGCCGATCGAGGGTCACGAGCGCGCCGGCCCAGCTCGTGCGCACCCAGCTCTCCCGCGACCCGCCGTCGTCCCCGCCGACCACCAGGGCGTCGAGCGCGGCCTTCGCCTGGATCCGGGCGCCGGGCTCGTCTCCCGCCGCCGCGTGGGCCTCGATCAGGTAGGCGCGGGTGCGCGCGTTCCGGCTCGGGTCGTGTCGCTCCGCCACCTCGAGCGACTCGGCGAACGCCTCGATCGCGCCCTCGGTCTCGCCCCGCGCCATCGCCACGAGCCCCGCGCAGCCGAGCGCCTTGATCAGCTCGCCGCGCAGCCGTGCGGAGCGCGCGATCTCGACCGCCCGCGCCGCCGCCGTCGCCGCGTCCTCGAAGCGGCACAGCTGACGGTGCGTCATCGCGGTCTGCTGGAAGAGGTAGGTCAGCGGGCCGTCGGGCACCGCGCGCCGGCCCTCCTCGGAGAGCGCGATCAGCTCCGCCTCGTGCAACAGGTCGAGGCTCCTCGCCGGGTCGCCCAGGTGTCGGTGGGCCGCCGCCGAGCGCGCGAGCGCCTCGACGCGCAGGTCCAACCGGCCCTCCGGCAGGGTGCCGCCGAGCCGCGAGAGGGTCTCGCGCACGGTCGGCCAGCGGTAGCCACGCCAGCCGGTCGAGAAGACGCGACGGGCTTCGTCCATCGCGCGGTCCGGGTGCGCGCGCGCCTTCGCGGGCGAGAGCGTCTCCGCGATCAAGGCCTCGAGAGTGCCGACGCCGACCACCGCCACGCGCCCCGCCGCGCAGCGACGCGCCTCGGCCGCGTCGCTGGCGGGCACGACGATGCGGTCCGCCCCGTGCTGCGCCGCCGCGTCGACCTTCGCCTCCATCTCCCCCACGGGCAGGACCGCGTCTCCTCGCACCGCGCCCGTGACGACCGTTCGCGCTCGGATCGGCCGCTCGCTCCAGAGCGAGATCGCGGACACGAGCGCCGCCGCGCCGAGGGAGGGGCCGTCGATCTGTGAGCGGAGGAGCGCGGCGGGCTGGGCGGCCACCAGGCGATACTGCTCGAGCGCCCGCGGCGGAGCGGTGTGTCGCGCCGCGGCGCCGAGCGCGTCTCCCAGCGCGCGGCGCGCGCGCGGGTGCAACCAGGCGTCGTCGACCCAGAGCCCGACCGGGTCGAACGCGACGTGCACCTGGCGCACGAAGCCGACCCCGTGGTCCTTCGCCACGAGTGGGACGGCGACGGCGTGCGGGAGCCGTGGGGCCGACGCGGCGGCCACCGTGGACGGGTCGACCCGCAGGCTCGCCGCCGCCTCTCGCTCGGCCTCGGAGACCGCGCCCGGGTCGGCGCTCATCAGGCCGCGGGCCAAGGCGTCGAGGGCGAACCGACGGGCGGCGATCCCGCGCGCGTCCCGGACGCCCTGGAGCAAGAGATCGATCCGACCGGCGACGATCGCGAGCTCGGCGTCCCAGCGCACGTCTCTCCCCAATCGGGCCGGCGGGCGGGGCTCAGGTCAGGAGCTGCTCGAGGAGCTCGAAGTTCTCGACCTCTTCTTCGGCGATGTCTCCATCGACCTCGATCATCTCCCGGACCGTGGTGAGGAAGAGCGCGCGGTGCTCCTGCGGGATCTGCGTCGGGTCGAGCTCCTCCGCCGTGGGCGGCAGCTCGAGCCACTGCTCCACTTGCTTCCGCTCGTCGTCGTCGAGCTTGAGCTTTCGCACGAGCTTCTGGACCATCTTCACTTCGCTCTCGGCGATCTGGAGGTCCGCCCAGGCGAACGAGCAGACGAACTTCATGAGGCGAAGACGTTCTTCTTTGTCCAGCTGCTTCAGCATCTCGGCTCCGGTTCCAGGGGCGCGGTCAGGGCCGCGTCGCGTGCGGCGGGACTCTACCCCGGTCCTCGGCTCAGATCGACCACATCGTCCGGGGGCGTCACTCGGGGGCGGTCGTCCCCGTCACGCCGCCGAAGGACTGCGCCGCGCAGCCGGCCACCCGCTCCCCGGTGAGCTCCGCGAACATCCAGAGCCCTGCCAGGGCGCCGAGGATCAGGACGAGGACGAGCCGCCAGAGGAAGCGTCGATCCCGCCTGAAGGCTTCTTCCTCCAGATTTGCCATTCGGTGCCTCACTGTGAAACCTCCCGCCCCGCTTGCAAAGCGGACCTCTGAGGACCAGGGAAGGTTCCGTACGCGAGATGTGCTCTTGAGCCCCGCGCCTTTTTGCGCGATACCGCGCAGCACATCCGCACCCGCTCTGGAGGACTCTGCGATGGCGACCACGGTGACCATGCCTCAGCTCGGCGAGAGCATCGTCGAGGGAGAGATCGGCGACTGGCTCGTGAAGGAAGGCGAGAAGGTCTCGCGAGATCAACCCCTCGTCACGATCCTCACCGACAAGACGGACACCGAGATCCCGGCGCCCGAAGACGGCGTCGTGACCACGATCATCGCGCAGACCGGCGAGACCGTCTCGGTCGGCGCGGAGCTCTGCACGATCGACGCGAGCGCCGAAGCGAGCGCGGGCGGGAGCGGGGAGGCGGCGCCTGCGCCCGAGCCTGAGCCCGAAGCGTCCGGCGGCGGCGAGCCGCCCGCGGCGACCCCGTCGGTGCGGAAGCTGGCCCGCGAGCGCGACGTGGATCTCGAGCGCGTGACCGGGACCGGCGAGCACGGCCGCATCACGCGCGAGGACGTGATGAAGGCCGCGGAGGGCGGCCCCACGGGCCCGCAGCAGGCGGCTCCCGCCTCGCAGCAGGCCCCGACCCAGACCCGCCGCGCGGACGTGCCTCCCGCGCCCCGCCAGGCCCCCGCGCGGCCCGCCCAGGGCGGCGGCGCCCAGACGGCCATGAAGTTCGACGCCGGCTCCTTCCGGGTGCCCGGCTACCAGGAGCGGCCGGGCGACGAGGTCGTCCCGTGGAGCCGCCGGCGGCGCATCATCGCCGATCACATGGTCTACTCGAAGCTGACCTCGCCCCACGTGGTCACCTTCGCCGAGACCGACATCCACGCCACGAACCGCCTCCGCGAGACGCACAAGAAGGCGCTGCGGGCCGAGGGGATCAACCTCTCGCATCTCGCCTTCGTCGCCGCCGCCACGTGCCGCGCGCTCCGGGAGCACCGCGCGATGAACGCGCGCGTCCTCGACGAGAGCACGGCGCTGCTGAAGGAGATCAACCTCGGCATCGCGGTGGAGACCGAGGACGGCCTCGTCGTCCCCGTCATCAAGCACGCCGACGAGCTGAGCGTGCGCGGCCTCGCGCGGGCCATCGGCGAGATCGCCGACAAGGCGCGCGACGGCAAGCTCACGCCCGACGACCTCAGCGGCAAGACGTTCACGATCTCGAACCCCGGTCGGAAGGGGAACCTCGTGGGCGGCGCCATCATCAGCCAGCCCAACGTCGGCATCCTGCGGATGGGGGAGATCAAGAAGCGCGTCGTGGTCATCGACCAGGACGGCGTCGACGCGATGGCGATCCACCCGGTGATGTTCATGGCGCTCAGCTACGACCACCGCGTGGTCGACGGCGTCGAGGCGAACAGCTTCCTCTACCGCATCCACGAGCTGCTCGAGGCGGGCGACTTCGAGGTCTGAGCCCCGGCGTCGACGGCCCGAAGAGCGACGGAACGAAGAAAGGGCACCTGCCTCACGGCGGGTGCCCTTCTCCAATTCTCACCGACCTCTCTCGAGAGAGAGCTCAGCGAGGACGGTCGCTCACTTGAGCGCCATCTCCTTGAGCTTCTTGAGGGGCTGGACCTTGACCTTGGTGGTCGCCGGCTTCGCCGCCACGTCCATGACCTCGCCCGGACGGAACGGGTTCGGCACGCCCTTGCGCGCCTTCTGCGCCGGCTTCTTGACCGTCTTGATCTTGAGAAGGCCGGGGAGGGTGAAGGTGCCCGCGCCGCGCTTGCGCACGTGGCGGTCGATCACGTTCGACAGCTCGTCGAACACGGCCTGCACGTCCTTCTTGGCAACCCCGGTGTTCTCCGAGATCTCCTTGTAGAGCTGGGTCTTGGTCATCGGGTCCTTGACTGCCGTCGTCTTGCTCGTCATGGCGTCTCCTTCTTCGACTCGGAACCCCCATCGGGTCCGTGTTTCTTCGGATCTGATTGGCTCGGGACGCCTGACTGACGCCCTCGCTATCGGGGCGCGATTCTGCGCAGCAAATCAGGGAAAGCAACGAGAATTCGGCTCCCGCGAGGGGAATTCGTCATTTTTCACCCCAAATAGGGGCTCTAACCCGGCTCTCAGGCCAATTTCCGAGGATCGCACGCGCGATCGCCCGGCCAGAGCGCGGACCCTCAGAATGGCTGGTAGTAGACGGCGTAGCTGGTGCGTCCGCCGTCGACGAAGAGCCAGAGCCGATCTCCCGCCGTCACCGTCTCGTTCAGCGACGCGCCGTTGATCCCGCCACCCACGCTCGAGCCGTTGACGCAGTCGAGCTCGCTCGCGCCGGGGCCGTCGCAGGCGGCGCGCCGCAGGTAGAGGTCGGGCGTGAAGTCCGCGCTGTACGCGTCGAACTCCACGCGGCCGCTGGACGGCGCGGTGAGCGACAGGATGGCCTC
This sequence comes from Sandaracinaceae bacterium, assembly GCA_040218145.1. Classification (GTDB taxonomy): domain Bacteria; phylum Myxococcota_A; class Polyangia; order Polyangiales; family Sandaracinaceae; genus JAVJQK01. Next base: position 50,320 of record JAVJQK010000110.1, read on the forward strand.
GGGTGGGTTGAAGGCGCCCGGCGTGCAGGTGCCCCGCTGGTTGCCCACGAAGCTCGACTGGAAGCCCACGAGGGCGCCGCCGCCGGTGATGTCGAGCTGACCGCCCGGGGCCGAGCAGCCGTCGACGGCGGGAGCGTCCACGCGCACGTTGAGCGTGTAGCTCCCGGTCACGCTCGAGTCGTACGCGTCGACGAGGATGTAGACGCGCGTGCTGGTGGCGCCGCTCCCCACGCGGTGCAGCCACAGGCGGCTGTCGGTGGTGCTCCGGCGATCGTAGTCGTCGTTGCAGAGCGTCTGGAAGCCGCGCATGTCGCAGGTGAAGCCCAGCCCGAGCACGGTGTCCGCGGTCGACCCGATCGTGTCGATGGTGACGTCGTGCTGGCCGCGCGGGACGTCGATGAAGTAGACGGCGTCGCGGCCGCCGCTCTGCGCGCCGCAGATGGCGTTGGTCCGGTAGTCGTCGGCGAGCGCGCCGAACGTGCCGGTCACCGTCGCGGTGCCCGCCGGGCCGACCGTGATCTGCCGCGCCGAGCCGCAGTCGTCGGGCGTCGTGGAGCAGCCCTCATCGATGACGCCATCGCAGTTGTCGTCGATGCCGTTGCACAGCTCGGGCGCGCCCGGGTACTTGCCCGCGTTCATGTCGTCGCAGTCGGGGCCGCCGCACATGACGACGCTCCCGCCGGCGATGACGGACGCCGCCCCGAAGCCGTCGCCGTCCTCGTCGCGGAGCGTGGAGATGCACATGTCGCCGACCTCGTCGCAGCTGTCCGCGGTGCACGGGTCGCCGTCGCGGCAGTCTCGGTCGGTGCCGCCCACGCAGCCCGCGGTGGGGTTGCAGCGCCGGCCGACGGTGCAGAAGTCACCCGCGCACATGGCGTCGTTCGGCGTCGACACGCAGCCGGTGGGGCTGCTGGACGCGGCGGGGTCGCAGCGATCGACGGTGCAGTCCACCGCGTCGGCGCACGCCGAGTCGTCGGGCGTGGCCACGCAGCGGTCGGCGTCCTCGTCGCACCGGTCGGCGCTGCAGCTCGCGCCGTCGTCACACACGACCGGATCGCCGGCGACGCAGCCCGTGCCTGGCGCGTCACCGTCGCAGCGCTCGACGCCGTTGCAGAAGACGCCGTCGTCACACTCGGGGTCGCTCGTGCAGCGGATCGGCACGCAGCCGAGCACGGGGTTGCAGCGCTCTCCGTCCGCGCACGCGCCGTCGTCGGCGGTGTGGGCGCAGCGGCCTTCCTCGCACGCGTCGACGGTGCAGGCGACGTCGTCGTCGCAGCTCGGCGGGCAAACGGGGCCGCCGTCGCCCGGGACGGCGCCGTCGGGCCCTGCGTCGCCGCGACCCGCGTCGTCGTCTCCGCCGCCGTCCATGCGCCCGGCGTCTCGCCCCGCGGCGCCGGCGTCGTCGTCACCGCCGAGGCGGCCGTCGTCCGGGTTGATCAAGGCGCTGCAACCCGCGAGCGCCAGCGCACAAATCAAGCAAGCAATCTTCTCGAACGACATCTCGCCCCCACCGTCTTCCGCACTCCCGCACCCGCACACCCGGCAGACCGCTCAGAAGCGGCCGGACAGGACGACGCCGCCGCCGTCGCGACCCGCGCTGGGCGCGGCCTGAAGCTCGAAGCCCTGTCCCGCCAGCTGGTCTTCGTCGCCGCCGTCCAGGCCTCCGATGATCACGAAGAACGCCGTGGCCGCGGCGCCCGCGACGGCGCCGATGATGAACACGTCGGTGAGCACGCTGGTCGTGTTCGCGAGCCCCGCCGCGTCGAGCCCCTCCTGGCGAGCCGCGTTGCGCTCGGCCTGCGAGAGCGAGCCGTCGTTGCTGCGCAGGACCGCGTCCTCGAAGCTCGAGTTGGCGCTGATCGCGACGATGCCCGTCACCACGGCGGCCACGGTGAACGCGGCCGTCACGCTGCCGGCGATGATGACCGGCGTGGTGAGCCGGAGCTCGAACCCGCCGCCCTCGCTCGGCGCCTCGTCGAAGACGGCTTCGTCCGCCTCGGCCGTCGCGTCGAGCTCCGCGCCCGCCTCGACGGGGTCACCGGTCTCCGCCGCCGCCTCACTCGGGCCGGTGTCCGGGGCCGCGTCCGCCACCGCCGCGGGCTCGTCCGCGCCGCGCTCGAGCCGGATCGAGATGCGCTCGTCCGAGCCGCCGGTCACCTCGACCTCGCGGTGCTCGGTGCGGTAGCCGTCCATGCGCACCGTCAGGTGGTGCGTGCCGGCCACGAGACGCACGGGCTCGAGGACCGGCGCGACCCGCGTCTCGGCGTTGTCGATGACGACCCGCGCGCCGTCCGGCGCGATCGCCAGCCGCACCTGCCCCAGCTGGCCCTCGAGGCGTCGGAGCGCGGCCTGGACCTCGCGGCGCTGCTGGCGGGAGGCGCCCTCCGCCTCGGCGAGGAAGCGCTCGAAGTGGTGCATCGCCTCGAGCGGTCGCTCGAGGTGCTCGTAGCAGTTGGCCATGTTCACCCGCACCGTCGGGTGGGGCGCGAGCCGGTAGGCTTCCTGGAACGCCTCGAGGGCGCCCTGGTAGTTGCCGTCCTCGTAGCGCTCGACCCCGAGGCCGAATTGCTCTCGCGCGCGAGCGCGATCGTCTTCGGACGGTGTGGAGCTCTGGGCGTACGCGCCCGCGGTGAGGGCGAAGGCGAAAGCGAAGGCCGTGAGGCCGAGAAGGCGCCGGATCATCGTGGGTTCCTCCCGATCCGGGGCAACATACGGAGTCCCGTGAGGCGAGAGCAAGTGTCGCGCGATCAGGCGACCACGGAGCGACGCGCGAGGCGGTCCACGATGTGTGTCACCTGCGCCGGCTCGACGTGCTCCTCGGCCAGGGCCGACAGGGCGCCCTGGACGTCCGGATCGGTGCTGACGTCGGCGGCGACGCGGATGCGCGCGAGGCCGCCTTCGGTGTGACGCAGGGCGAGGGCGGCGGCGACGCGCTGGCGCGGCTCGGCGGCCGGGTTGCGCAGGAGCGACAGGAGCCGCTGCGCGTCGATGGCCACGGCGCGATAGGCCTGGGTCTCCGTCAGGTGCCGGAGCCGCTCCGTCCAGGCGCGCGGATCGGCCTCGGTCGGGTCGAGCTCCGCGACGTGTGCGCCCGCCGCGGCGCCGCTGCGCACCATCGCCATGCCCTCCTCGAGCAGCGCCGCGAGCAGCCGCGCGCGGCGCGTCGGGATGAAGCTCCCGAGCCAGATCCGCTCGGTCGGCGTCTGGATCGCCAGCGAGGTGGTGGCGGCGTCGGCGGTGCCCACGTGGACCCGCTGGACGTCGCGATACGAGACGTAGCGGGAGCGGAACCGGCCCTGCACGTGGACGCCGTCGGCGCCGAAGCGGATCGCGCCGCGCCCGTGCCCGACGAAGCCCGCGAGGGCCGCGCCGAGCAAGGCCGCGGGCACCAGCTCGGGGCCGAAGAGGAGCGGCATCGCCGATGCGCCGAGGACCCAGCCCGCCATGGCCGCCCGCATGACGCGCGCCTCGCCGGTGCCGAGGGAGACCGCGTAGCTGCGCGTGCGCGGAGCGACGGAGCGGATCCGCGCGAGCAGCCGCTCCCCAGCCGCCTGATGGCCGACGGTGACGACGTGCTCGTCTCCGTCACGCCCGACGATCTCGACCTTGGTGGGCTTGGGCATCCAGGCCACCGCCACGTCCTCGGTCCGCATCCGGAGCGAGTCGCCGAGCAAGACCCGCTCCTCGTCGACGAAGGCGCCCCGCGCGGCTCCCTCGCGGCGCCGCAGGAGCAGCAGCGCGAGCGGGGAGAGCCCGAGCCCGATCGTCCAGGCCACGAGCGCCAGCGCGATCGAGAAGCCGACGACCAGGGTCCCGTTGGTCGACATGGACCAGGTCGCGGCCGCGGCGAGCACGAAGGCCGCGCCGATGAGCGGGGGGAGCGCGGCGGCGGCGCCGACCCGCTTCGCGGGCGTGGACTCGACCTCGAGGACTCCGTCGTCGCTCACTTCGGTCATGAAACGCTGGCTCTCCGCTCGGTCTTCCCTCTGATCCGCTTCTCTCCCCGTGAGGGTAGGTACGGAACCGCGAGCCGGCGAGCCGCGTCGGGCGAGCGGTCGCGGGCGTGGGTCGGGCCGGCGGCAGGCGGGCGCGGGCTCGGACGCGGGAGCGGACTCGGACGCGGGCTTGGGCTCGGACTCGGGTTCGGGCTCGGACTCGGGCACGGGCTCGGACGGGCACGGGCACGGGCACGGGCACGGGCACGGATGCGGATGCGGGAACGGGAGCGGTAGCGGTAGCTGTCGCGGTCGCGGATGCGGATGCGGATGCGGATGCGGATGCGGACTCGGACTCGGACTCGGACGCGGATGCGGATGCGGATGCGGTAGCGGATGCGGTAGCGGTAGCGGTAGCGGGAGCGGGAGCGGTCGCGGTAGCGGGAATGGGTGCGGGAACGGGAGCGGTCGCGGACTCGGCTACGGACTCGGACTCGGACTCGGACTCGGACTCGGACTCGGACTCGGACTCGGACTCGGACTCGGACTCGGACTCGGGCTCGGGCTCGGGCTCGGGCTCGGGCTCGGGCTCGGGCTCGGACTCGGGCTCGGGCTCGGACTCGGACGCGGACTCGGACTCGGACTCGGACTCGGACGCGGTAGCGGATGCGGGAACGCGAACGGGAACGGGAAGGGGAACGGGAAGGGGAACGGCAGCGGATGCGGACGCGCGAGAGGACCTCGACGCGGACGCGGCTGCGCGAGGGGACCTCTCGGATGCAGGAGCGGACCTCGGACGCGGGCCGGATTTGCACCTCCGGCTCGGTCCCCAAAGGCACCGCGGGCAAGGGCACGGGCAGGGGCAAGGGTGCAGGCCGCTTTCAGCGGCGCTGCTACAGCGCCCAGGGGTCCAGTACCTCGCTCCAGACCTCGGTGACCGAGGCGCGCGGGGTGCGGTCCACGAACGGGTCGACGACCTCGCTCCAGAGCACCGTGATCGGCCCTTCGCGCTCACGAGGCGGGTCGTCGGCGAACGGGTCGACGATCTCGTCGGCGAGGGCGATGACCACGTCCTCGTCCCACGCGCGTCGGCGGCGCTCGGCGCTCGCGTCGACGCGCCCGAGCACGTCGGCGCTCAGCGCGGCCAGCCGGCCTCGCAGCGCGCGCGGCTCGCGGATCCGGTCGCTCGTCCACGCGACCTGACCCGCCGACTCGTAGCGGAGCACCCAGCGATCCGGGCGCGAGAACGCGATGGTGAGGCGGTCGTGCGCGCTGGGGGCGCGCTCGTCCGTCATGCGGATCACCGTGCGCTCGGTCGCGCGGGCGATGGCGCGGAGGAGCGCGGTCTGGTTCACGCGCGTCGGCCCGGGGTCGACGATCACGACGAGCGGGCCCTGCGCGCCGTTGGTCTGCGCGTACGAGGTCTGCGCCGCGGCGGCGGAGGCCACCAGGATCGCGATGGAGATCAGGGCGCGCGTCACGCCCGGAGCCTACCGCGTCTCCGCCACCCGATCACCGCTCCGTCAGCAGTGACGCGTGTAGCAGCCGGTGCGGACCGCGTCGCGGAGCGAGCTGGCGATGCTGCGCGTGAGCGACGCGATGGCGTCCTCGGAGTCGCGCGGCCGATCGATCTCGCGCCACGCGAACTGGTCCTCGTCGCCACAGCCGGACCAGAGCGAGTAGCCCCAGCGAGACGGCGCGGTGGCGTCCCAGAGGTCCACGTACACGTGGCGAGCCGCGCACGAGAGGTGATTGCTCGGGTCGCTCATCGCCTGGGAGTAGTGGACCTCGCCCGGCAACGAGAGCGCGGCGTCGTGACCCAGCTCCACCGCGAGGGACTCGGCGATGGCCTCGTAGACCCCTTCGCGGTCGGGCGCGGGCACGCTCATCAGGCCCACGTCCTTGAAGGAGATCTCCGAGAAGCGCGCGCGCTCGTCGTCGACGCGCACCACCCACGGCGAGTAGAGCGGGCCGCGGGGCGCGTCGGCGGCCGCGGGATGTTCCTGCGCCGGGCGATCGACTGCGAGGCGCGCGACGGGGCGCTCGGGCGCGCAGCCCAGCAGCGACGAGGCGGCGAACCCGAAGAGGAAGGCGCGGAGAAAGAGAGCGCGGTGCATCAGAGCGTCCATACGGCGAACGGGTCGGCGAAGGTTACCGCTGCGTCGGCTTCTCCGAAAGGGTTCGTGCGCGTTCCACGACGCGGGCCAGCGTGGAGACGCACGGATCGCAGAACCCCCCGCAGCACGGCAGCCACTGCTCGCGTGGCGTCCGGAGCATGGCGAGCACGTCCGGCCGGTGCTCGGGGTCGAGGCCGGCTTCGCTGAGCGCCGTGTCGACCGCCTCCAGCTCTCCGAGCGCGCGCGTCATCGTCAGGAGGTCAGGGCGACGGCGGCCTGGTAGGCGACGAAGGCGAACAGGAGCACGCCGCCCTCCACGCGCGACACGTGGCTCGGCCGCAGGAAGAAGCGCGTCATCGCGAAGAGCAGGAGCGTGACGCCGAACATCACCGGCAGATCGCGGCGCAGCACCGCGAGCGGGACCGGGCCCGGCGCGATCAGGCCCGGCAGCGCGAGCACGCCGAGGGTGTTGAACATGTTGGACCCGATGACGTTGCCGACCGCGAGGTCGTGCTCGCCACGCCGGGCCGCCATCACGCTCGCGGCGAGCTCGGGCAGGCTCGTCCCGATCGCCACCACCGACAGGCCGACGACGAGCTCGGGCACCGCGAGCTGCTCCGCGAGCTGCACCGCGCCCCAGACGAGCAGGCGGGAGCTGCCGAGCAGGAGCGCGAGGCCGACCACGACCCAGAAGACGGCGCGCCACGTGGACATGCCCTCGGGGATGTCGCCCTCGATCTCCTCCGGCTCGTCCGCCCGCAGGCCGAGCCACACCACCCAGCCCATCATGCCGATGAGCGCCCCGCCGAGGATCACCCCGTCCACGACGCCGAGGTCGCCGTCGAGCATGAGGACCGTGGCGAGCAGCATGCAGCCGACGAGGATCGGCAGCTCCCGACGCAACACGGTCCCGCGCACGGCCATGGGCGCCACGAGCGCCGAGGCCCCGAGCACGAGGGTCACGTTGGTGATGTTGGACCCCAGCGCGTTGCCGATGCAGAGATCCCCGCCCTCCGTCGCGGCCGCGATCGCCGAGACGAGGAACTCGGGCGCGGAGGTGCCGAAGCCCACGATCGTCAGCCCGATGATCAGCGTGGAGACCCCGAAGTTCCGCGCCGCGGCGGCCGCGCCCAGCACGAACCGGTCCGCGGCCCAGACGAGCACGACGAATCCGACCGCGATGGCCGAGATGGACGAGAGCCAAACCAGGATGAAGCCTCCCCGGCGATCTTGCGCCGGCGAGGCGAACTATAGACATTCGAAGTCGATTCGCACGGAAAGCGACGGGATGGAAGAGCACACGGCGCACGGTCCTTGGACGCGCGCGGACCTGGCGTTGCCTGTCGGAAGCGCGCGCGCGGTCTGGCGTGGGCGCGGCGGCGTCATCGCGCTCGAACACGGGGCGGCGCGTCTGGACGCGGAGCGGGCGGGCTACGAGGCGCTCTCGGCCCACCCGGCCCGCCCGACGGTGCTCGCGTGGGGAGAGCGCTCGGTGGTGCTCGCGCCGCTGGGCGAGCCCGACGCGCCGAGCCCGCCGCCCGGTCGCTGGGTGAGGCGGATCGACACGCGCCGCGCGCTGCTGCGGGAGCTGTCCGACGAGATCCGGCTGGATCGCGCGCTCGGCAAGCTGGGCGCGAAGCGGCGGGACGTGGACCGGTTCCTCGACGCGGAGCTCGACGTGGCCATCCACCTCGGCCCGAGCTTCGGCGGGCTGGCGCCCGGGCTCTGGCGGGAGCAGGAGGGGCGGGTCGTGGGGCTGCGGCTGGATCGGGCGCGCGCCGAGGGCTGGACCGCGCTGGACGCGCCGAGCCTCGAGGGCGCGCCGAGCCCGGACGCGGCGGAGGAGGGCCTCGCGCTGGCGCACCAGGCGTGGCTCGCGCGCGAGGCGGCGCACGGGGACGCGGACGCGCGGGCGGCGCTGCTCGAGCTGCTGGCCAGCGGGCCGGAGCCGACGCGGGCGCGGGTGTGGATCGAGGGGCCGACCTTCCTTGACCCGGACCTCTGGGAGCGGCCGGGGGCCGAGGTCTCGGCCTCGCGCGCGCGCTGGCTGCTCGGGCACCTCGACGGGCTCGCGGTGGGCGGGGAGCGTCTGCGCGTGCGCACGGACCCGCCGGTGCGCCGAGGTCGGCGCCCCCCGCCGCGAGAGCCTCGCGCGGTCCGCCGTCGGCGCGTCTTCTCGCGCTGGGACGAGGGCGTGCGCGTGGATGACGAGGGGCTCTTCAGCGCGACGCCCGAGGCGCTCGCGATGCGCATCGCCGACGGAGCGCGCGGGGTGGTGCTGGACGCGACCTGCGGCGCGGGCGCGCTCTCGATCGCGCTCGCCCGCCAGCCCGGGGTGGAGCGGGTGATCGCGGTCGACGTGGATCGCGCGCGCCTGGCGATGGCGGCCCACAACGCGACGCTCTACGGCGTGGGCGAGCGCATCGACTGGGTCCACGGCGACGCGGCCGACGTCGTGCGCGCGCGCCGCGCCGACCTGCTCGTGATCGATCCGCCCTGGGGAGGGCGCGACTACGTCCGCGACGCGATCGACCTCGACGGGCTCGACATGGACGTCCGGGCCCTCCTGGACGCGTTCGCGGGGCCGGTGATCCTGAAGCTCCCCCGCAGCTTCGACGCCCGCGCGCTCCCCGAGTTCGCCTTCGAGGCGCTCGTCGACGAGCGCGGCGTGCTCAAGATGCTCGTCGCGCGGCGGGCCTGAGCGCCGCTGGTCTCGCCGTGAGACGTCAGGCGCGCGTCTCAGCGCGAGACGCCGCGAAGACGGCCTCGCTGTCTCAGGGCGAGACGGAGGCGGGCGTGACCTCCACCAGAGCATGCAACCGTGCGTTGGCACGTTCGATGAAGAGCCCTCTGTCAGACGCGCCGTGGCGGCGGCGTCTCGGAGGAAGAGAAGTGAAGCGAGAAAACCCCGTTCGAGTGTTGTTGGTCGATGACGACCCCCTCATGCGTCGCACCGGGAGCCGCGTGATCCGGCGCCGGCTCGCGGTGGAGGTCGTGGTCGCCGACGGCGCCTTCGACGCGGTGGCGCGCCTCCGTTGCGGTGAGCGCTACGACCTCATCGTCGCGGATCTCGAGATGCCCGGCATGGACGGCTTCGAGCTCATCGAGCGGGTCGCGGAGATCGCCCCCGACCTGCCCATCGGGGTCTGGTCGGGCAGCGATCGCGTCTCCCTCGCCGAGCAGCGCAAGCTCGCCTTCGTGGTCCGGAAGACCCGCCCCATCGGCGAGCTCATCGACGCGATGGCCTACCTGCTCGCCGAGCGCGGGGCGCGGATGGAGACGCTCCGCCGGTCGGGCTTCCGCTCGCGCGCGCGCATCGACACGCCCTCGCACGAAGGAAACGGGAACGGGAATGGAGCGTGAGCCCCCTGTGCGACCGACTGGTCGTGCTCCTCTCGGGGACGGTGGGCGAGGAGGTCGCGCGCGACACCGTGCAAGACGCGCTGAGCGCGCTGGGACGAGACCCGCGGCTCCTCGATCGGCCGGCCGCGCTGGAGGTGCTCGAGCACATCGCGCAACGCCCCGGGCTGGTCGGCGTCACGGCGCGCTTCGCCAAGTCGCGCTTGCACCTGGGCTGACGGACGGGCTGACGGACCTCACTCGGCCGTCGCGGCCCGTGGCTCGACGCGTCTGTCCCAGAGCCAGAAGACGACCGCGCCGAACAGCGGCAGCGCCGCGGCCGAGAGGTACATCGTGCGGAAGCCCGCGGCCTCGGCCACCCAGCCCAGCACCGGTCCGCCCGCGAAGATCCCCGCGTCGAAGACGGCGGTGAAGAGGGACACGGCGGAGCCGCGGTCCGACGGGTTGGCGCGGTCGACCACCATCGCGCTCAGGATCGGGAACGCGTAGCCGTGTCCGATGCCGGCCAGCACGCCGGCGATCGCGATGTCGAGGTCCGAGTGGGCGATGGAGACCATGCCCATCGCGAAGCCGATGCCGAGCATCGACGGGAAGAACACGCGTTTGGGCCCCAGGCGGTCGGGCACCCAGCCGAAGAAGACGCGCAGCAGGATGGCGGCCGCGGCGTAGGTGGAGAAGAAGAGCCCGACGCTGCCGATCTGCTCCTCCTCGACGAAGCGCTTGAGGAAGACGAAGCCCGCCGCGAGCGCGGTCGCGAAGGCGGAGCCGACGAACCAGATCGGCATCAGGTCGCGCTGGCGGAGCGCGGCGAAGAAGCCCTCCCCGCGCGGGGCTCCGCGCGGCTTCTCCGGCTCGGTGAGCGGGAGCGACGCGAGCAGCGCGACCGTCGCGATGGCCACGCTGACCATGAACAGCTCGCGGTAGCCCGCGTGGGCCAGGACCACGTCCCCGAGCAGGCCGCCGAGGGAGATGGGCAGCATGCCGCTCACGCCGAACAGCCCCATGCCCTCGGTGCGGCGCGAGGCGGGCACGATGTCGGCGGCGTAGGTGAAGAGCGAGCTGAAGATCGCGCCCTCCGCGAAGCCCTGCAGCACGCGGACCGCGACCAGCCACGGCCCCACGTCCACGACGGTGAGGTAGAGCGCGCAGGCCGCGAGGTGCGCCACGCCGCCGGCGAGGATCACCGGGCGCCGTCCCCAGACGTCCATCACGCGGCCCGCGAACGGCCGGATGAAGATGGCCGCGCCGCTCATGACGCCGAAGACGAAGCCGATGGTCGCCTCCGCGGCGCCGAGGTCGGCCAGGAAGCCCGGCAGGTGCAGGTATCCGTGCAGCGCCAGGCCCTGCAGCAGGTTGGCGACGAAGGCGATGACGAACGGGACGGTGATGAGGCGCTCGCGAGAGCGCGCGGGGGGATTCATCCAACCTCGGGGGCGGCCGGAAGCATTGGACCCCGCGGCGCTCCCCGCCAGTGACCATCTCGGCCCGGGCTCTCAGTGTCCGTCGGCGAGCAGGCCCTCGAGCTCCACCGTGCCCAGATCGACGCGGTTCACGATCGCGCTGAAGGCGAGGTAGGCGGCGAGCCGGTGGAGGTCGGTCGCCCAGTCCGGCACATAGCGCGGCTCGATCACGTCCCCGCGGGCGAAGGCGCCGTCGAGCAGGAAGACGTCGGGCAGCGCGAGCCGGCCCGCGAAGAGGCGGCGCACCAGGTGCGGGCGGCTCTCGGCGATGGCCTTGCGCAGGAAGGTGTGCACGGCGACCAGGCCGCAGAGGTAGACGACGTCCTTGGTGAACGCGACGCGGCCGCGCACGTCGCCGCCGCGGAAGACGCGCATGGCCGAGCGCGCGCTCTCGGCCTCCGACTGCCCCTCCTCCAGGAAGAAGCGGAAGATGTCGATGTAGTCGGCCCCCTCGAGCGCCTGGTGGATGGCGACGGTGCGGAGCGCGAGCCGCCGCAGCCGCGCGATGTCGATGGCGCGGGTGGTCAGCTCCGCGAGGGTGGCGATGCCCTCCTGGGTGGCCGTGGTGCGGGGCGCGTTGAGCGCCATGCACGCGAGGTTCGGCTGCGCGCGCCCGTTGAGCGCGGTGGCGGTGTGCACGAAGCCCTCGTGCTCGATCAGCTGCGCCAGGTCGAGCTCGCTGAACGTGGTCGTGCCCCGGATGCGGACCCGGCGCGATCCCGCGGCCGCCTTCGAGGCGAGCTCCGGGTCGATCTCCACCGTCGGCGCGTCGGGCCCGAAGAAGCTCTCGAACGCGTGGCGCATGCGCACGGCCGCCTCCTCGGCAGGGCACGTTCGCTCGGACTGCGGGATGACGCCCGCGGCCACGAGGTTCTCGGTGTTCTCGAGCAGCAGCTCCGCGGCGCGGCGGTGGGAGAGCTGGCTGCCCGGCATGAGATCGTCCGGCACGCCGTAGAGGAGGCGCGAGCACAGGGTCATGTCCGGGGTCCCGACCGCCTCGAGCATGCGCGCGGCCGTCGCGTAGCTGTCGGCGGTGCGCGCGACGAAGACCTGCATCGGGTCCGACGGATCGACCGCGTCACAGATCGCGTCCAGCTCTCGCCGCACGTCGCCGAGGTCTCGCGGCGTCGGGGTGACGTCGGGGAGCTGCGGCTCGCCCTGCCGCCACGAGATCAGGAAGCGGCGGAGCGTGCCCTCGGGCCAGCTGAGCGAGCTGAGGACGCGCACCTCCCGGGCCACGCTCACGAGGCGCGCGTCGAGGTCTCGGAGATGCTCGAGGGTCACCCGCGTGGAGTGTGTCAAGTGCGACCGCGGGTCAAGAGCGGGGCTGCTTCTTCCCCGCTCTCGGAGCCCTCGGCGGCGCCTCCCTCTTCGGTCGGTCCGTCCTCGGCGTCTGCGTCAGCGTCTTCGGCGTCTGCGCCCTCGGCGTCTGCGCCCTCGGCGTCCTCCGCGAGCTCGTCCTCCGACGTCTCCGCCTCTTCCGCCGCCGCCTCTTCCGCCGCCGCCTCCTCCTCGGCCGCGCGCTCGCCGCGGCGCACCGAGAGGATCGGCACGTCGTCCGCGAACGGGCTGTCGGCGCGCACGAAGAGGGTGACCGTGTCCCCGGGCGCCACGAGCTGCGCGACGTCGTCCGGGCGCTCCGAGAACGTGGCGAGGATCGTCTCGTCTTCGGCCTGCAGCATGAGCACGAGCCGCTCGTCCTCACGGCGCTCCTCGAGCACCACCGCCTCGATCTCGTCGCCGTCGAGGCCCAGGCCCTCGGCGAAGTGCGCGTTGCCGAACCACCCGCCCGGGAGCCCGGCCGCGAGCCCCACGAGCGCGCCGATGAGGATCTTCTTCACGCCCTCCGAGAACGGACGCCGGGCGGGAAACCTTTAGCGAGTCAGAAGTACAGGGCGGAGCCGATGTGGAGGCCGAGCTCGTGGATCGTCGTGCCGACCGGGAACGTCTCGCGCGCGGTGCCGTTGCTGGGGTCGAAGCGCAGGCCGCCCACCTGTCCCCACCCGATCGCGTAGCGCAGGGCGGCGGTGGTGCTGAAGATGAGCGACGAGGCGTCCTCGTTCTCGCCCAGCTGGTGCGGGGTCCGGTACTCGAAGCCCGCGGTCCACCCCACGAAGTCGACCTGGGTCTGGCCGAGGCCCTCGATGGGCTCGCCCTCCGAGAGATCGGTGAAGAAGCCCGCGCCGATCCCCAGCCGCTCGTCGATCTCGTAGCGGCCGCCGACGCGCACGTTCCACACGAACCGTCGACGCGGGAGCGGCTCGAGCTCGCGCGGCAGCTGCAGGTCCAGCTCCGCCGCGACCCAGCCGCGCGCGAAGCGATGGCCGAACGAGAGGTTGAAGCGCCCGGTGGTGAGCACCGTGACCGCAGGGTCGAGGGTCTCCGCGTCCTCGGGCCGGAACTCGAGCATGTCCGCCGCCCCGTCGCTCACCGTCAGGTCGAGATCGGTCTCCGTCGCCCGGATCTGCGTCAGCAGCTCGAGCCCGGGGCTCCTCCCGGTCAGCCCGATGATCACGCCCGGGTGCGGCTCCCACTGGAGGCCCAGCCCCAGCTCGAGCCCGGCGCTGCGCACCTGCACGATGCCGCCCTGGGACCGGACGCGGGTCCGCCCGTCGCCCAGCTCGAACGCGCCCGAGCTCTGGTAGGTGTCCGAGCTCTCGCGGTACACGCCGAAGAGGCTGACGCCGAAGCGGAGCTGGTCGGAGATGCGCACGCCGAGCGCGCCGCCCGCGTGGTAGGTCGCGCGGAACTCCGCGCTGCTGAGCGTCCAGCGGGCGCGGTTGTCGCCGCTGTCCGCGTCCAGGCCGGTGCGGGTGGTGTGCGATCCGAAGCGAGGCGCGAAGATCCCGAACGCGAGCGTGATCCCCGGCTCGAGCCGTCGCGCGATGGTGGCCGCGCTCGGGATCGAGAGCAGCTCGAGGTAGCCGCCGTCGTTCGACTCCCCGGTCGTCGAGGAGATGAGCCCGCCCTCCTCGGCGGCCCGGATCTGGAGCGCGCTCCCGTTGACGTCGACCGCCGCGCGATCGACCGAGGCGAGGCCGGCGGGGTTGTACCAGGCGCCGCTTCCGTCGCGGACCACCGCGCTGACCGCGCCCCCCGTCATCGCCGCTTCGTTGCCGACGAGGATGCCGTCGCCGTTGCCCGCGCGGGCGGCGCCGGGGAGGGCGAGCCACACCCCGAGCGCCGCGAGAGCCCCGCACCGCGCGCGTCTGCGCACGGCCTACCGCTTGTTCTTCCCGAAGATGCCCAGCTTGAGGTGCGCGAGCTGGCTCTCCACCAGGCGCCCCGCCACCTTCAGCGCGCTCTCGTCCTCGCGCTTCTGCAGCTTGCCCTCCTCGTACTGCGTGCGGGCCTTGCGGCGCTGCAGCTTGCCGCTCGAGGTCTTGGGGATGGTGCCCGCGTCGACCACGACCACCTCGTCCACCGTGAGCCCGGTCTGCTTGGCGATCTCGGCCTTGACGTTCCGCGCGAGCACGTCCCGGCCGTCGCTCTGCTTCGTCTCCGCGAGCACGATGACCGCCTCGCGGCCGAGGCCCTCGCGGTAGGTCGGGAACGCGACGACGTTGCCGGCGCGCACGCCGGGCACCTCGCTGCCCGCCCACTCGAGATCCTGGGGGTAATAGTTCTTGCCATTGACGATGATGACGTCCTTGGCGCGGCCGCAGATGTAGATGTTGCCGTCCGCGAGGTAGCCGAGGTCGCCGGTGCGCATCCAGCCGTCTCGGCCGATGGTGATGCGCGTGGCCTCGGGCCGGTCGTAGTAGCCCTGCATGACGCTCGGGCCGCTCACCTCGATCTCGCCGACCTTGCGGTCCTCGAGCACGGCGCGCGTCTCGACGTCCACGACGCGGATGCCGTGCTCGTCGAACGCCTTGCCGCAGTGCACGATCTCGACGACCTCGCTCGAGGGCGCGTCGTCCGGAGCGGGCACCGCCTCGCCGTCGCTCCAGAGCTTCTCCGCGTCCACGCGGTCGGTCGGCACGCCGGTCGAGAACGCGATGGCGAGGGTGTACTCGGCCATGCCGTAGCTCGGCACGAAGGCGCCCTCGCGGAAGCCCACCTTGCTGAAGCGGTCGGCGAAGGCGCGCAGGGTCTCGGCCTGGATCGGCTCGGCGCCGCAGCCCGCCACCCGCACCGCGCTCAGGTCGAGGCCCTCGAGGTCGCGGTCCCGCACGCGCTTGGCGGTGATGGCGTACGAGAAGTTCGGCCCGTAGGTGATGGTCCCGCGGTGCTTGCTCAGCACCTCGAGCCAGCTGGCGGGCCGCTTCAGGAAGGTCATCGGCGACATGAAGCTCACCGGCACGCGGTGATGAATCGGCGCGATGACGAAGCCGATCAGGCCCATGTCGTGGAAGAGCGGCAGCCAGCTGACGCCGCGGTCCTCGTCGTTCGACGCGAGCCCTTCGCGCATGATGGCGCGCGCGTTGTGCGCGAGGTTGCCGTGGGTGACGATCACGCCCTTGGGCTTGTTGGTCGAGCCGCTCGTGAACTGCAGGAAGCAGGTGTCGTCGAGCGTGAGGTTCGGGTCCTGCCAGAGGCTCGCGTCGCCCACCAGCTCGCTGCGGAGCAGGATCTTCTGCAGATCCGGCGCCGAGTCGTGGACCTTGCCGATCACCGCCTTGATCTGGCGGTTGGTCACCAGGAGCTTGGCCCGCGAGGCGTGGATGATGTGCTTGGAGTGGTCGAGGTAGCCGCCGAGCTGCCCCATGCCCATGGGCGGATAGAGGGGGACCGGCACGCCGCCGCCCTGCACCACGCCGAGGAAGAGCGGCACGAAGTCGCCCGCCTCCGGGAGGATGAGCGCGACGTGGTCGCCCTTCTTCATGCCGTGGGCGGCGAGGGCCACCGCGAGGGACTTGGCCTCCTCGAGCAGCGAAGACCACGGGTGGTCCTCCTCGCTGAGGTCGTCCTTCACGAAGGTGAAGCCGTAGCCGGTGCGCCCCGCCGCCCGCTCGAGGGCTCGGGGCAGGGTCAGTAGCGCCTGGTCCTGCATCGTTCTCCTGCTTCCCGGCGGCCATATAGCAGGGGATCGCGAGCGGTTCCCGCCTGAATCTTCTAGGAGGGTCTGAACGCAGACCCTCCCCCCATGGGGCGGAGCGCCCATGGGGCCCCCCTCCCACCTACGCCGTCGCTCGCTTCGCTCGCGCCGCGACCCCAGCGCGGGGCGCTGGGGGCCCCGCGGCTCGCGCTCTCGCTTCGCGAGAGCTGGCCGGCTGAATCTTCTAGGAGGGTCTGAACGCAGACCCTCCCCCCATGGGGCGGAGCGCCCATGGGGCCCCCCTCCCACCTACGCCGTCGCTCGCTTCGCTCGCGCCGCGACCCCAGCGCGGGGCGCTGGGGGCCCCGCGGCTCG
>JAVJQK010000111.1 GCA_040218145.1 Sandaracinaceae bacterium
GCCGGGCTACGCGGTGGCCCTCATCTCCGTCCGTCCCCCGCCGCCCCCGATGCCCATCACGCGCGGCCCAGCCCCGCCGCGTCGGAGATGCCCATCACGTAGCCCGCCCGACGCTCCCTCGAATGCCGTGCGTGGCAACACGTGGGCTCGCCGCCGTCGTGGGCCGAGAAGAAGTTGAAGCCACGATGACCGGAGAGGCGGCCGAGACCAGGTCGTCCCGCGCTCCCAGCTCGCGGGCGCTGCGGGCGTTCCTCGACGACGAGGTCGACGATCGTCGGCTCGCGGATCTCATTCGTGGGTACGCCCTGGTCAGCCCCCGTGAAGCTGCCGAGCTCCCCACGCCAGGTCGTCGTGGGGCTCCCCTCCCCGCTCCGTTCGCAGCGTGCTTGCTGGCCCAGTCTCGGCTGTTGCCCACGAGCGAGGGGCTCCTCTCATTGAACCGGACGCCCGGGATCGTGCCCGCGCTCGTCGCGGGCAAGGTGCAGCTCGCCAGTCAGCTGGCCGCGCGCCGCCTCTCCGCGATGGGTGTGCCTCTCGCGTTCGACCGGGCGCCGGGCACCCGTCAGGAGGCGCGCCGCATGGCCGCCGCGCTCGCGTTCCCCGTCGACCTTTGGCTCGCGCAGCGAGCGCTCGCCGCCGTGAGCCTGCAGCACGACGACGACAACTCTTCTTCGCCGACCCCCGGCGACATCGACCCGGATTCCAACCTCGTTCAGGAGACGCTCTGATGGAAAACCTGCCCGCTGCGCCCCGCATCTTGATCCGCGCCGACCTGAAGCCTCTTCAGGGCACGCGCTTCCAGCCCACCGGCTTCCCTGACATCGGCGCCGCCCGATACCAGCTCGCGGACGGCACGGAGATGCTCCTCGTGGAGTCCGAGCAGTCCGTGGCCAACCGCCTCGAGACCGTCTGCTGGGATTCCGCCAGCGAAGAGCTGGTCGAGCCCTTGAAGGGGATGCCCTACGTCCGCGTCGACGACGGCGAAGGGCGCCTTCTCACCAGCTCGCTGCTCGAAGCCCACCGCCTCAACTCCGTGTATATCGAGAAGTCGAGCTTCTACGCGGACGAGCTCGTGCCGGCGATCGGCTACGACAAGAGCCGGCCCACGGATCTCCGGGCGCTCGCCAAGGCGCTCTGCCGCTTCGACCCCAACAGCCTCGTGCACGGGACCTTCCTGGAGTCGGTCGCGGGGACTCTGCGGCTGCCGCGCGCGTTGAGCGGCTTCATCGAGGCGCGCGACGTGCGGGTGGTCTCGTCCGGCGGCGTGAAGAACGACCGCGTCACGCCGAGCACCAAGGACACCGATCGATCCGCCAAGGATGGCTACGGGAACGTGCCGTTCCACCGCGACGAATACACCGCCGACAGCCTCACCGCGTACTTCAAGATCGACCTCGCCCTCCTGCGCGGCCTGGGGCTGGGTGAGACCGTGGAGAAGTTCCTCGTCACGCTCTCCCTCTGGAAGATCCGCGCGTTCCTCGACGAGGGCCTGCGACTGCGTACCTCGTGCGACCTGGACGTCGCGGATGTGGAGGTCACCCGCCCGGACGGCGTCGAGCTCGCCTACCGGTCCCAGCTGGAGAAGGCGCTCGCGGGCCTGATCGAGTCCGCCAGGTCGGAAGACGTGTTCGGTCCCTCGCCCTCGGTGGCGGTCTACACCGGGAAGTGAACGTGCTGATACTGCACGTGCGCTTCCTCGCCGGCCGCTATCACGCCACGGCTTGGGACCACCACGTCAACGAAGGCACGATCGAGTGGCCTCCGTCGCCGTGGCGCATCCTCCGGGCGCTCGTCGCGGCTTCCCATCGGCTGTCCGAACCTCCCTCGGACGCGGCTTTGACCGCGCTCCTCGAACCCTTGGCGGACAGCCTGCCGTCCTACCGCGTTCCTCCCTACGGCGAGGGTCACGTTCGGCACTACATGCCGCTCGACAACAAGGGGCTGCCCGGCGACAAGTCTGCGCTCATCTTTGATGCGTTCGTCGCGCCGGGGAGCGGTGCAGACGCGGCAGACGGAGAGCTCGACGTGGTCTGGGCCGACGTCTCTCTCGACGAGCCGTCGTTCGGGCTGCTCGACACCCTGTGCGCGCAGCTCGGCTACCTCGGCCGCGCCGAGAGCTGGGTGGAGATCACCCCCGAGTACCGCGAGGAGGGTGAGGCGCCGCGGGTCAACTGTGCGCCCGCCACCGAGGCGCCGGAGCCCGGTCAACGCTCGCTTCGCCTGATGGGACTCGCGCGACGCGCCGAGCACATCGCCTGGCGTGAACAGTACGTGGAGACGCTCCCCAAGAAGAAGCGCGGCGCGGTTCCCGAGAGTGTCTTGGACGTCTTGCGGCAAGACACGGGCAGTCTTCGATCGGAGGGATGGTCCAGCGTGCCCGGGACTCGATGGGTTTCGTACGCCCTCACCGAGCCTCGCGCCGTGAAACCTACGGGCTCCCGACGACCCAGACCTCGTCCGAGCGTGGCTCTGTACCGGCTCGCCGGATCGGTCCTGCCCTCGGTCACCAAGACCCTCCAGGTGGGCGAGCGGATGCACCAGGCGCTGGTCGCGTGGAGCGACGACGGTGCCGGCCCGAACGCTGCATTCGCGGCCCACGATGTCGGGGCCGCGGACCACGCAGCCGTGTGTCCGCTCGACGTGGACGGCGATGGGAAGCTCGACCATCTGCTCGTCTACATGTCGTCTGGCTTCGACCGAGGGGCGGAGAAGGCCCTCGGTCGGGGGCGGCGCCTCCACGGGGTTGGCAGGCTCTCGCTGACCCTCACCCTGCTCGGGACCTGGACGGACTCCGAGCTCGACCAGATCCCCGTGCCTCAGCTCCCACCAACCGTCCGAGAGAGTCGCGTCTGGCGTTCCTCCACACCGTTCCTGCTCGTTCGGCATCCGAAGCGAAAGCGGAGCGGCGAGCCGCGGCTGGACTCGAATGGCGACTGGATCGACGGCCCGGAGTCTCAGCTCGAGCTCGAGCTCACGCGACGTGGGTTCCCGGAACCGGAGTCGATCACACCCTGCGAAGACCTCGAGGTCCGCGGCCGACGAATCGCCTGGTATCGATTCCAGCGCGAGCGGCATCACGGCGGAGGCGCTCGGGGTGGCGATCGCGGCTACGGGTTCGAGCTTCGCTTCGCCGAGCCCGTTCGTGGACCGATCCTTGTGGGCTACGGGCGCTTCTTCGGTCTCGGGCAGTTCGTGCCGGTGTAGAGCTGGTGGCGGAGCCGGAAGAGAGAGAGAGCAGTCCAGAGCTGCCAGGGGCCAAGGTGCTGCCTGGGCGCCCCGTCTCCTCGCCGGCACCAGACTTCGTCCCGGCCCGGATGATCAATGAGGTG
Organism: Sandaracinaceae bacterium; assembly: GCA_040218145.1. Lineage (GTDB taxonomy): Bacteria > Myxococcota_A > Polyangia > Polyangiales > Sandaracinaceae > JAVJQK01. The sequence goes on from JAVJQK010000111.1 coordinate 3,330, forward strand.
CTCTACTGTGAGCGCCTGATGTACCTGGAGTGGGCCCAGGGGGAGTTCGTCGACAACGTCTATACGGTCGATGGACGCGTGATTCACCGCCGCGTCGATCAGAAGGGCAGTGCGCTCCCAGACCCCGACGCGGACGACGCTTCGCCCTTCGAGGCAAAGTCGGTGTGGCTGTCCTCCGAGAAGCTGGGGATCACGGCCAAGATCGACTACGTCGAGGGTGACGGGGGCTCGGTGACCCCGGTCGAATACAAACGGGGGAGGGCGCCGAACCTGAAGCAAGGTGCCTATCTTCCCGAGCGTGCGCAGCTCTGCGCGCAGGTGCTGCTGCTTCGGGCGCATGGCTACCCGTGCGAGCACGGCGAGATCTACTTCTCCGCCAGCCGAACGCGTGTCCGGATCGAGATCGATCCGCCGCTGATCGACAAGACGTTCTGGGCTGTGGCTCGCGCCCGCGAGCTGGCGGCGGCGGGAGTCATCCCAGCTCCGCTCCGAGACAGTCCCAAGTGCGTGGGGTGCTCCCTCTCCTCGGTCTGCCTCCCCGACGAAGTGCAGCTCTTGAGGGGCCTCGACGGGCTGCCGTTCGACGATAGCGGTTGCGACGGGTCAGAGGAACAGCTCGGCTTCGACTTCCCCGATCGCGAAGGCCCGCTCGAAGCGGACCCCTGGGGTTTGGCCGGTGAGCCCGAGCCGAGCCGAGCTCCACTTCGCCGCCTCGTGCCTCCGAAGGACGAACGCATTCCGCTCTACGTCCGGGCTCAGGGCGCCCGGATCTCTCTCGACGGGGACCGGCTGCGCGTGAGCGCGGCCATGCACTCCGGTGATGCCCGGCTCCCGCAGACCTCCCATGTCGTCCTCTACGGCAACGCGCAGATCACCAGTCAGGCGCTCGCCGCCCTGTTCGACCGGGACATCCCGGTCTTCTTCTTCTCGATGGGCGGCTGGTTCCGTGGGCGCACTCTCGGTCACGGCAGCAAGAACATCGAGCTGCGCATCCAACAGCACCGAGCGGCAGACGACCCCGTGACGAGCGTCCGACTCGCGCGCACCTTCGTCGCGGCCAAGATCCGGAACCAGAGGACGATCCTTCGCCGGAACGCCACGCATCTCGGTCCCACTCTCCTGGGGGAGCTCGAGAGCTTGGCCAAGAAAGGGGAGCACGCGGTCAGCGTCCCCGAGCTGCTCGGATACGAGGGGACCGCGGCCCGGGGTTACTTCGGCGCGTTCAGCAAGATGCTCAAGGGCAGCGCGAAGGAGGTCGGTGTCTTCGACATGAACGGTCGCAATCGGCGGCCTCCACGCGACCCGATCAACGCGCTGCTCTCCTTCTCGTACGCGCTGCTCGTCAAGGACTGCGCCCTCGCGCTCAGCTCGGCGGGCCTCGATCCACTCCTCGGGTACCTGCACCGCCCACGTTACGGCCGCCCGGCCCTCGCCCTGGACCTCATGGAGGAGCTGCGCCCGCTGGTCGCCGACTCCACCGTCCTGACCGCGCTGAACAACGGCGAGGTGCGGGCCAGCGACTTCGGAGTGACCGTGGCCGGCGCGGCGATGAAGGCGCCAGGTCGGAAGCGATTCATCGCGACCTACGAGCGGCGCATGGACCAACTCGTGACCCATCCACTGTTCGGATACCGCATCACCTACCGCCGCCTGCTACACGTCCAGGCGCGTCTACTCGGTCGAGCGCTCACCGGCGAGATCCCGGACTATCCTGCGTTCCGCACACGATGAGGGGGCAGCCGTGCGCCAGACCTACGTAGTCATGTACGACATCAGCGATGACAGGCGGCTTCGCCGTGTGTACCGGATCTGTCTCGGCTACGGTGACCGCCTCCAGTACAGCGTCTTCCGGTGCCAGCTCTCTCCGCGCGAGCTCGTCGAGCTCCGCGGCCGTCTCGGGGAGGTCATCCACCACCGTGAAGACCAAGTCGTCTTCGTCGACGTCGGTCCCGCCGACGGGCGCGCCACCTCGAGCTTCCAAGCCATCGGCAAGCCATACCGTTTCGAGGATCAGCGCGCGGTCATCATCTGACACGCGAGCGGTCCTGCTCTGCCGAACGCCCGGGCAGCGCTCGTTGTCCTGGAGATCATTGACAAATGAATCTGAAATCTACTATTTGGGCTCCCGAGTTCTCTGCCGTACCGGGGCCTCACCGGGGGGCGCTCGCGACCCGGTGTCCAGGTTCTTGATATCCTTGCTTTCCCCCGCGGCCCCTCTCCGGCGATGTTCGTCGCCGGCCTCGTTGAAGCCTTGTCGTCGTGCGCCTGGGTCGCTCGGCGCGCGCGCACTCTCCGGCGATGTTCGTCGCCGGCCTCGTTGAAGCGACCAGGGCAGCAGGAGCGTCAGCCGCCCGTGCGCCTGCCCTCTCCGGCGATGTTCGTCGCCGGCCTCGTTGAAGCCCGACGTGCAGGGCGTCGAAGCCGCCCGGTGTGCTCCTCTCCGGCGATGTTCGTCGCCGGCCTCGTTGAAGCGACGAGCTCGCGCGCCGCTGTGCTTCCAGCGAGACCACTCTCCGGCGATGTTCGTCGCCGGCCTCGTTGAAGCGAGCGCGCTGATGTTGCTGCGGTAGTTGCCCGACCGCTCTCCGGCGATGTTCGTCGCCGGCCTCGTTGAAGCTGGTGCGAGGCGAAGCACCAGCGCAACCCGAGGATGCTCTCTCCGGCGATGTTCGTCGCCGGCCTCGTTGAAGCACGAGGGCCGCGAGCGCGCTGTCGATGCTCTCCATCGTGACTCTCCGGCGATGTTCGTCGCCGGCCTCGTTGAAGCGCGCCGATGATGGCGAAGTCCGAGGGCGAGCGCCTCCCTCTCCGGCGATGTTCGTCGCCGGCCTCGTTGAAGCGTCGCGCGCGCGGGGGAGACGCCCGCCGCGACGTGCCTCTCCGGCGATGTTCGTCGCCGGCCTCGTTGAAGCGACCGTCGGTTGACGCGCTGCTACTGTACGCGCTCTCTCCGGCGATGTTCGTCGCCGGCCTCGTTGAAGCGACCGCTTCTACCTCGGAGGCGGGGCCGACCTCGACTCGCTCTCCGGCGATGTTCGTCGCCGGCCTCGTTGAAGCACGAGCGGTGGCCTCACGGTACGCGGCGGTTCGCGCCAGCTCTCCGGCGATGTTCGTCGCCGGCCTCGTTGAAGCGTGGGCGACACCGCCGGCCTCGACTGGACCGACGCCGCTCTCCGGCGATGTTCGTCGCCGGCCTCGTTGAAGCTCGTCGTCCTTGTGCTCGACCGCGACGAAGTCCGTGCCCTCTCCGGCGATGTTCGTCGCCGGCCTCGTTGAAGCTCCCGACCGACCGTGCACAGGTGGGAGACGGGGCAGATCTCTCCGGCGATGTTCGTCGCCGGCCTCGTTGAAGCCAGGCGGCCAACCCCGCGCCCACCTCGACCTGCGGCCTCTCCGGCGATGTTCGTCGCCGGCCTCGTTGAAGCTTCGGCGCTGCCGCATGGGCGAGGCACTCGAGCCTCGCTCTCCGGCGATGTTCGTCGCCGGCCTCGTTGAAGCGAGGTAGCCCACGTCAACCCACCTGGCCGGTCTTGAGGTACTCTCCGGCGATGTTCGTCGCCGGCCTCGTTGAAGCGGCCAGGAGCCCGACGAAGGGGTGATCGGGCGACTCCCTCTCCGGCGATGTTCGTCGCCGGCCTCGTTGAAGCGGGCGGGGGGGGTGTGTGACCTACGTCACGGGGCGGCTCTCCGGCGATGTTCGTCGCCGGCCTCGTTGAAGCGTCGAGGGCACCATCGCAGCCGTCGAGGTCTCGGGCGTCTCTCCGGCGATGTTCGTCGCCGGCCTCGTTGAAGCTCGGTGACCCCGAGCGTGCCGTCCGACTCCGGGACCTTCTCTCCGGCGATGTTCGTCGCCGGCCTCGTTGAAGCAGCAAGTACGGCTCCAGACGCGGGTCCCAGTACTCCTCCTCTCCGGCGATGTTCGTCGCCGGCCTCGTTGAAGCGACCCCAACGGCTCGAACCGGAGCCCTCACCAGACGTTCCTCTCCGGCGATGTTCGTCGCCGGCCTCGTTGAAGCCAGCGGGGTCACGCGTCGGCCTCCTCGCGGGCGATCTCTCCGGCGATGTTCGTCGCCGGCCTCGTTGAAGCCCTGGGCCCAGGCGAGTCGCCTGCCGTGCATCACGCACTCTCCGGCGATGTTCGTCGCCGGCCTCGTTGAAGCGTGTACGGGTGAGCGCGCACAGTAGCAGCGCGTCAACCTCTCCGGCGATGTTCGTCGCCGGCCTCGTTGAAGCGGCGTGAGCATCGCAGCGGTGGAGCGCGCGATGGGGACTCTCCGGCGATGTTCGTCGCCGGCCTCGTTGAAGCGATCTGCACGTCGCGCCGGTCGGCTCATCGGGCGAGACTCTCCGGCGATGTTCGTCGCCGGCCTCGTTGAAGCGAGCTCGGGGACCGTCATCTCGCCGCTCATGCGATCACCCACCTCTCCGGCGATGTTCGTCGCCGGCCTCGTTGAAGCTGGCCCGTGCCACGCATCGGCTTCTCCAACCACTGCCCTCTCCGGCGATGTTCGTCGCCGGCCTCGTTGAAGCACTACGCGTCGGCTGACTGATGCGGTTCCCTCGGACCTCTCTCCGGCGATGTTCGTCGCCGGCCTCGTTGAAGCACGAACGTCTATGGCAACGTCGGCCATGGCGAACACCTCTCCGGCGATGTTCGTCGCCGGCCTCGTTGAAGCCTCTCGTTGTCGCTGTGGAAGTAGTCACCCAGGTTCACCTCTCCGGCGATGTTCGTCGCCGGCCTCGTTGAAGCGGCCAGTACCGCGTCATCCCGAGCGTGTCGGGCTGGCCTCTCCGGCGATGTTCGTCGCCGGCCTCGTTGAAGCAGCTCGGCCCACGTGACGTTGCTCTTCAGTTTCATTCTTCTCCGGCGATGTTCGTCGCCGGCCTCGTTGAAGCTGGCTGCTCGCCCCCGAGGCCCCGTCTGCCGGCACCTCTCCGGCGATGTTCGTCGCCGGCCTCGTTGAAGCTGGAAGCTGAGCTCGGCGCTCACCGCGGTGAACGACGAGCTCTCCGGCGATGTTCGTCGCCGGCCTCGTTGAAGCATCTACCTCCGGCCGAAGGACGAGCCCGAGGACTGCTCTCCGGCGATGTTCGTCGCCGGCCTCGTTGAAGCCCGCCCAGTTAGGTACGTGGGTGGGTGCTGGCTTACCTCTCCGGCGATGTTCGTCGCCGGCCTCGTTGAAGCTCGCCCGAGTTGCGCCTTGGTGTCCGCCGTCACCACGCGACTCTCCGGCGATGTTCGTCGCCGGCCTCGTTGAAGCTGCGGCCAGTCCGCGAGGGAGCGCATCGAGCGGGACGCCTCTCCGGCGATGTTCGTCGCCGGCCTCGTTGAAGCATCTTGGAGTCGCCCAAGTCGGAGTCCGCGGACGCCCCTCTCCGGCGATGTTCGTCGCCGGCCTCGTTGAAGCACTGCGCCCCCTGGTCGGAGAGCGGCACCGGCTCGGAGCTCTCCGGCGATGTTCGTCGCCGGCCTCGTTGAAGCTCCGTGATGAAGGCGTTGACCGTCTTCACCTCGAGCGCTCTCCGGCGCTGTTCGTCGCCGGCCTCGTTGAATCAACGCGGCCGGCGCTGCGGCGCACGCGGCGGCGGGCGCTCTCCGGCGATGTTCGTCGCCGGCCTCGTTGAAGCATCGCGTAGTAGACCCATCGCCGCGAGACCCCGCTCTCCGGCGATGTTCGTCGCCGGCCTCGTTGAAGCTTGACGTCCTGGAAGCGCTGGGAATCGGCCAGCAGCTCTCCGGCGATGTTCGTCGCCGGCCTCGTTGAAGCGCAGCGGTCGGGCTGGCTCTGGCCCTCGCCCTGGTGGCTCTCCGGCGATGTTCGTCGCCGGCCTCGTTGAAGCATCATCTCGCCGTCCGGGCGCGGACGCTCCTCGGCCTCTCTCCGGCGATGTTCGTCGCCGGCCTCGTTGAAGCAGCGGCAGCCTCGAGCCGATGCCCGCGAGCCAGCGGCTCTCCGGCAATGTTCGTCGCCGGCCTCGTTGAAGCACGGCCAGGACGTCGAACGCGAACGGCGCCACGCGCACTCTCCGGCGATGTTCGTCGCCGGCCTCGTTGAAGCAGGAGCTCTCGAGCGGTGTCGGTGGCCGCACGGTCTGCTCTCCGGCGATGTTCGTCGCCGGCCTCGTTGAAGCAGCTCCGCCTCGAGCGCGTCGCGCTCTGCCTTCAGCGCCTCTCCGGCGATGTTCGTCGCCGGCCTCGTTGAAGCACGGTCGCGCTCGACAGATCAAGGGAGCCAGCGCGGCGGATCTCCGGCGATGTTCGTCGCCGGCCTCGTTGAAGCCAGTACGGGGGGCTGGTCACGACCGTCTGCACGGACTCGCTCTCCGGCGATGTTCGTCGCCGGCCTCGTTGAAGCACCTCGCCGCTCGCCATCGCCGCCCCGACGAGCGGGTCTCTCCGGCGATGTTCGTCGCCGGCCTCGTTGAAGCTTCGCGGGGCGGTCGACTTCGCGGCGGATGATCTACGGGCCTCTCCGGCGATGTTCGTCGCCGGCCTCGTTGAAGCTGGCAGGTCAGCGCGTACGCGAGGCGGAGGTTCTTGGCCTCTCCGGCGATGTTCGTCGCCGGCCTCGTTGAAGCAGCGACGCCCACAGCCGCTCGGCGGCCTCGGTGCCCGTCTCTCCGGCGATGTTCGTCGCCGGCCTCGTTGAAGCCTCATGGGCGGCGCGCACCCCCAAGACCGCACCGCCTCTCCGGCGATGTTCGTCGCCGGCCTCGTTGAAGCCCGAGAGCGAGGAGAGCGACGAGCCCCCCGATGAGAGCGAGCTCTCCGGCGATGTTCGTCGCCGGCCTCGTTGAAGCGACGGCGAGCCTCTCCTCGAGGCGGAGCGCCCCCTCACTCTCCGGCGATGTTCGTCGCCGGCCTCGTTGAAGCATCTCCACCACCGCGGGATAGGGCATGTCGCGCCCTCTCCGGCGATGTTCGTCGCCGGCCTCGTTGAAGCTCGTACGGCTTGACGGACGCCGTCATGTTCGACGCGTCTCTTTCCGCGATGTTCGTCGCCGGCCTCGTTGAAGGACGTGTCCTCGCGGGCGTGCTGGCGCGGTACGGCGCTCTCCGGCGATGTTCGTCGCAGGGCTCGTTTAAGCATCAACTTCGACGCGCCGCCCTTGCTGACGGCGCGGTCTCTCCGGCGATGTTCGTCGCCGGCCTCGTTGAAGCCACTCGACGCCCGCCTCCGGATCGGTCCAGGTGACCACCTCCTCTCCGGCGATGTTCGTCGCCGGCCTCGTTGAAGCGAGACCCACGCGATCCCGCCGCCGCTCAGGGACGGGCCGCGCTCCGGCGATGTTCGACGCCGGCGTCGGTGAAGCCTCGTCAGCGTCGGCGCCGTCGCCTTCGTGGTGGACCTCTCCGGCGCTGTTCGTCGCCGGCCGCGATGAAGCGGGTATGACGCGACCGGTCGGAGCGGCCGCGTCCTCCTCTCTCCGGCGATGTTCGTCGCCGGCCTCGTTGAAGCCCCATCTGCCAGTTTGCACCCTCATGGGACCACCCACGGGCCGGATTTTCAGGCCCATGGGACCACCGGATTTTCAGCCCGAAGGGACCACCCACCAGGGACGTCTACCGGACACGAGGCTGTCCGTCGCTCAACGCGCCAGCTGCGGGCCCGGGCGGCTACTCCTGAGACGCGACCCTCACGCCGCCTCACCCGATCGAGCGTCGGGGCCCGGGCCGTCTGCCCAGCTGAGCCACCGCGCCGCTCCGTTCGAAACACTAATCCTCAGTCCCAAAAACGGAGCCACGCCCGCGAGACACTGATCTTCAGTCCCGAAATCGCGTCCACGCGATTTTTGGACTAACTTTTTGTCAATCTGTCGATTTCTCCGCAGCGATCACTAAATGTTTGTCATTTTGTCGGTTTGCGCGGCGGGTCGGACAAATACTTTGTGTTTCGTTCGCAGAAACCCGGCCTGAGGACGAAACCTCGGTCGGCGGGACGCGATGAGCCACTCCGAACGCGGTGGGGAGGACCGCGGGACGGTCTCGCGCTCCCCATCGCCACTCCATGGAGGCTGGCAATGCCGGTAGCGAACGATCTCTTCGATTTCACCCCCTATCTCTCTCCCACCCGCTTCTCCGCTGGGCGCGGCGTGGTCCTTGCCAGTCGGCTCATCAAGGCCGCGCCCGAGGGCCTGCCCGAGCGCGTCCGCGAGGGCCTGCATCGCGTGCGGACCGACGCGGTCTCGCTGCAGGAGCTGGCCACGGACCGCTTCTTCGCGACCAACGAGAACGTCCGCCCGCTCGATGCCCTGGTCGATGGCGGATACATCGCGCTCCGCGAGGCGCTCCGGGCGCTCACTCGGCTGAAGGGCCGGCCCGAAGCGGAGCAGGCCGAGATGCTGCTGGCCAAGATCCTCCCGAACGACGCCAGCTTCATCACGGCCGGGTTCGAGGAGCAGTTCTTCGCGAGCAAGATCACGCTGAAGCGCATCGACGACCATGGGCTCGAGACGGAGCTCAATGGGCTGCTCGGCGAGGCGCACCTGGCCTTCCTCCGAGACGCGCACGGGCGCTTCGGAGACGCGCTCGGGCTCGGCGACGCGGACGAGGCGGAGGAGGTCACGGGCTCGACCCGGGACGCGATCCGACAGCTCGCCAACTCCATCGCCAACTACGGCCGGCTGCTCGTCGGCTGGGTCGACCCCGACGACGAGGCGTCCATGCAGACGTTCCGCCGCGCGGTGAAGCCGCTCGACCAGTACCGGGCGACGGTGTTCGGCGGCTCCGCCGACGGCGACGACGAGCCCGATCCCGTGACCGACGCGCCGCCCGTCGAGGACGTGCGCCCGACCGACCCGGTCCCGCCGGTCCCCGTGGCCTGACTCTCCCCCTCATCGACGTGTGGCTCTCCCGACGCCCCGACGCGATCTCCCCCCGATCGCGCCGGGGCGTCACTTCTTGGCAGCCTGTGGAAGTGCGCGGCGCCAGCCGCGGTTCGCGACCGGACGCGCGCATCTCCTGCCAACCGAGCCTCGGAGAGGTTACCCTCCCCGATCGAGAGACCTTCGCATGCTCCAATACCTCGAGCTTTCCGATGTCGGCCCCGCGCCGAAGATGGAGATCGAGCTCGTCCCGCGCCTCAACTTCCTCACGGGCGACAACGGGCTGGGCAAGACCTTCCTCCTCGATATCGCGTGGTGGGCGCTGACCCGGACCTGGGCGCGCATGCCGGCGGCGCCTCACCGAGGACCGGGCAAGACGCCGACCATCGCCTACCGATACGAGGCCACGACCAGCTCCGTGGCGCACGAGAGTCTCTTCGACATGGAGGCGCAGGTCTGGCCGCCGAAGCACGGTCGGCCGTCGATCCCCGGGATGGTGATCTACGCCCAGGTCGATGGCGGGTTCTCCGCGTGGGACCCGGCCCGGAACTACTGGCGAAAGGATGCACCCGATGGGCCGGAGCGGCCCGCGAGCTTCGTCTTCGAGCCAGACGAGGTGTGGGACGGCCTACCGCGCGGGTCAGGCAGGAAGCTCTGCAACGGGCTACTCGCCGACTGGGCGTCCTGGCAGCGCGAGAACGGTGAGGCTTTCGAGCAGCTCACCGCCGTCCTGCGGGCGCTGTCGCCCTCCGAGCACGAGCCGCTCGTCCCGGGCAAGCTGACGCGGGTGTCGATCGACGACGTACGCGATCAACCCACGCTCGTCATGCCCTACGGGCAGGACGTTCCACTCGTCCACGCCTCCGCCGGCATGCGCCGCGTAGTGGCGCTCGCATATCTGCTCGTGTGGACGTGGCAAGAGCACCTCCAGGCGGCGGAGCTGCTCGGTAAACAGCCGGCCAAGGAGATCATCTTCCTCATCGACGAGCTCGAAGCTCACCTGCACCCGCAGTGGCAGCGCCGGATCGTGCCCGCGCTCCTCGATGTGATGGAGGCGCTCACCGGCGAGCACGACGTGCCCGTGCAGCTCATCGCGGCCACTCACTCGCCGCTGGTCTTGGCCTCCGTCGAGCCCGTCTTCGACGAAGCGCGCGATGGCGTGTTCCACCTCGATCTCGCGGATGGCGAGGTGACCCTCGATCGCGTTCCGTGGGCCAAGCAGGGCGACGTGACCGGCTGGTTGGTCTCCGACGTGTTCGGTCTCGAGCAGGCTCGCTCGGTGGCCGCCGAGCGTGCCATCGAGAGCGCGGAGGCGTGCATGCGCGGAGACACTGCCGCGCTCCCCGCGGACCTCGACTCGAGGGACAAGATCCATCGCGAACTGGTCCGGGTGCTGGCCGTCGACAGGGCGAAGAGCACCGAGAGGTGAGCCTGAACGTGGCCGCACGAGGCACCGCATCGGCGTCGGTGTGACCCTCACGGCGCGGTGTCCTCGCCAAGCTCGGCGTCGTGTATCTCTCCTCGCTCGATAGGAGTGCGTGGCCCGACGCTGGGTCGTTCGGGGACGGGGCCTCTTTCCCGTCGCGGCGGGCTGTGCAGAATGGGCGGCATGACCTTCGCTCGTTCTTGGTCGGCCGCGGCGCTCGCCGGGTCGCTTCTCTTGCTCAGCTCGACCGCGCTCGCCGAGACCTACGAGGTCGGCGAGGGGATGGCGTACGGGGCCATCGGGGAGGTGCCGTGGGAGGCGCTGATGCCCGGGGATGTGGTGCGCATCCACTGGCGGGCGGAGCCGTATCGGGAGAAGTTCGTCATCGCGCGGCAGGGCACGGAGGCGGCGCCGATCGTGGTGCAGGGGGTGCTCGGGCCGGGCGGCGAGCGGCCGGTGATCAGCGGCGAGGACGCGACCACGCGCTCGGCGCTGAGCTACTGGGGCGAGAGCCGAGGGGTGATCAAGATCGGCGGCTCGAGCGTGCCGGAGGAGACGATCCCCGCGTGGATCGTGGTGGAGAACCTCGAGGTCCGCTCGGCGCGGCCGCCGTTCTCGTTCACGGGGAGAGGCGGCGCCGACACGTACTCGAACAACGCGGCCGCGATCTATGTCGAGGTGGCGCAGAACCTGACGATCCGGAACTGCGTGATGCGCGACTCGGGCAACGGGCTCTTCATCGGCGCGCGCGGCGGCGACACGCAAGACATCCTGATCGAGGGCAACCACATCTACGACAACGGCATCGAGGGGCGCATCTTCGAGCACAACGCGTACACGGCCGCGATCGGGATCACCTACCAGTTCAACCACTTCGGGCCGCTCCGGGACGGGGCGCGCGGCAACAACCTCAAGGACCGCTCGGCCGGGCTGGTGGTTCGCTACAACTGGATCGAGAGCGGCAACCGGCAGCTCGACCTGGTCGACGCCGAGGACAGCCGCGTGCTCGTCGACCACCCGAGCTACGGGCGCACGTTCGTCTACGGCAACGTGCTCGTGGAGCACGAGGGCGACGGCAACTCGCAGATCGTGCACTACGGCGGCGACAGCGGGACGGAGGCCGACTACCGCAAGGGCGTGCTCCACTTCTTTCACAACACGGTCGTCTCCACCCGCAGCGGGAACACCACGTTGCTCCGCCTCTCCACCAACGACGAGACGGCCGACGTGCGCAACAACCTGCTCTACGTCACGGCCGGCGGGGGGCGCCTCGCGATGCTCGACGGCGCCGGGCAGCTCTCGCTCCACCACAACTGGATGCGGCCCGGCCGCGTCGACTCGCACGGCGCGCTCGAGGGCTCGATCTCGGACGACGGCACCACGGTCACGGGCGAGGACCCGGCGTTCGCGGACGAGGCGGGGCAGGACTACCGGCTCGCCGAAGACGCCGGGGCCATCGACGCCGCGGGCGCGCTCGCGGCCGACGCGATGGCTGCGCACGCCGTTCTGATGCAATACGTCGTGCACCAGCTGAGCGAGGGCCGGCCGTCCGCGGGCGCGGCCGACATCGGCGCCTTCGAGTACTGCGCGCCCGGCGCGTGCGAGGCGCCGCCGGCCGACGCGGGGGTGATGGCCGACGGCGGCGTGAGCCCGGGCAGCGACGGCGGCCCGTCCGTCGGACGCGACGGCGGCGCCACGGCCGGCCCCGACGGAGGGAGCGCGGAGCCCGCCCCCGACGGCGGCTGCGGATGCAGCGCGCCCGGCACGCCGACGCGTCACGCCGTGTTCCCGCTTCTGCTGCTCCTCGCGCTCGGGCTGCGCCGCCGCGCTCGGCTTCGCTGAGGAGTGACCCGTGCGTAGCTGTACAGCGTACGATTCGACGGGTTGCGCGGAGGGGACAGGCCCACAGCATGCTCCGATGCTTCGCCTGCCCTCTGTCTCGTGTTTCGCCCTCTCGATGCTCGCCGCCAGCTGCGCGGCCAACGGGGGCGCGAGCTCCGACGCCGGCGTCTCGCGCCTCGACGCGCGGCCACCCGCAGATGGCGCGCCGCTGGACACGGGCCCGGTCGTGGACGCGTCTCCCCAGGTCGACGGAGGCAGCCTCGACGCATCAGCGGATGCGGGGGCGCCCGTGGACGCGTCTCCCGGCGACGCGGGGGCGATGGCGGACGCGGGCCTGGCGGACGCGGGCCTCGCGGACGCGGGCGCGGCCGACGCCGGGATGTGCGGGGCCACGGGCGCGTTCTGTCGCGCCGACTCCGACTGCGGCTCGCGCTCGATGCGGTGCGCGTTCGGGCTGAGCCGCAGCGGCGCGTGCATCCGCCGGATCGGCGAGGACTGCAGCAGCTCACCCTGCGCCACGCGCAGCCGGCCGCATTGCGCGGACGACGGGGACGGGGCCATCTGCGTCACCGAAGAAGAGAAGACCTGCCTCTGCGCGGACACGGGCGCCACGGTGTTCGCGACGATGTGCCGCTGACGCGCGGCCGGCGCGGTTCGCTTCGCGGTCCGCGATGGGAGCGCAGCGGCGGGGGCGAGCCCATTCACGCGCCGAGCTCCGGACCGGCGCCCCGACGACGCACGCTCAGGGGGTGCGGAAGCAACGCTCGTCGGAGCGGACCTCGCGGCCCGCGCCGTCGACCGAGTGCACGCGGAAGTGGTAGGCGGTCCCGGGCGTCAGGCCGTTGATGCGCTGGCGGTGCGCGGGGAGGAGGGCGGGCTCGAAGATGGAGAGCGCGCCGTAGACGAAGCTGTCGCCGTACTCGGTCTGGCCGGTCGCCTCGGTGTCCAGCTCCCAGTAGATCTCCACCGAGGTCGAGGTGACGTTCTCGGCCTCGAGCGCGACGATGCGCGGGCCGTCGGGGACGCCGGCGTCGGCGCCCGGCTCGCACTGGAACGGGATGGAGCGCGCGGGATCGTCGAGCGGCTGGAGGCCGAAGCAGGGGGCGCGGCAGACGCCCTCGACGCAGGTCTGGTCGTTCGAGCAGGAGACGCCCTCGCAGGCGTCGTCGAAGCGCAGGCGGATGGCGCGCTGGGCGCCGGCCTCGTAGCCGCCGCGGGCGAGCTGTCGCGCGGTCACGCAGCCGTCGGCGTCGATCAGCTCGGCGACGAGCTCATAGCGGCGGGCGGCGTCGTCGTCGCGGGCCGAGAGGGGGACGCGCGCGACGTCGGTGGTCGGGCCCATGCGGTCGAGCACGAGCTGCGCGTCGGTGTCCCACACCCGCACGCGGAGCCCGGCCGCGTCGACGCCCTGGTCGGCGGGATCGATGAAGACGACGACCTGGGTCGGCGCGGCCTGGCACCCGGCGAGGAGCGCGGCGAGGGTGAAGAGCGCCGACCTCCAGGGCGGGGCGGGCGGCGCAGCCGATGCGAGGCGTCGAGAGCTCATGGTCTATAGTCCATCGCGTGACCGTCCCCGGCGACACCCTGATCTCCGGCTCGAAGTACTTGCACCTTTGTAGCCTCGCGCGCGGTGGGATGGGCGAGGTGACGTTGGCCGTTCGTCAGGAGGGCGGCTTTCGGCGTCTGTACGCGATCAAGCGACTCCATGATCTGTACCAGGACGACGTCGACTTCCGAAAGATGTTCCTCGACGAAGCCCGGCTGGCCGGCATGGTGCGCCACCGGAACGTGGTGGCCGTCCTGGACGTGGGCGAGGACGACGGCGGCCCGTTCCAGGTGATGGAGTACGTGGAGGGGCCGTCGGTGCACAAGCTCCTCGGGCGCCTGGGCAAGAACGCGGAGCGGCTGCCGGCGCAGCTCGCGCTCGACATCGTCGCGCAGGCCTGCCGCGGGCTCCACGCGGCCCACGAGCTGCGCTCGCCCGAGGGCGACACGCTCCACCTCGTGCACCGCGACGTCTCCCCGCAGAACCTGCTCATCGGCTTCGACGGCGGCGTCCGGGTGACCGACTTCGGCGTGGCCAAGGCGCTCGGGCAGAGCACCCAGACCGAGAGCGGGGTGCTCAAGGGCAAGATGGGTTACATGTCGCCCGAGCAGCTGCGGTTCCGCGAGATCGACCGGCGCTCGGACCTCTTCGCGATCGGCGTGGTGCTGTTCGAGCTGCTCACCGGGCGCCGACTCTACTCGGGCAAGGGAGGGCGCTCGGGGCCGCTGCAGATCCTCGAGGGGCCGGTGCCCGACGTGTCGCAGCTGCGGGCGGATCTCCCACCCGAGCTGGTGCAGCTGACGCGCGAGCTGCTCGCGAAGGAGCCGGAGGATCGGCCGCCGACCGCGAAGAGCGTGGCGGATCGGGTCGAGGCGCTGCTCGTCCAGCTGCGCGCGACGGAGGGCAGCGTCGATCTGGGCGAGTACGTCACGAGGTGGTTCGGCGCCGACCGGGACGCGATGCGCGCGAAGGTGACCGAGGAGACGAACGCGCTGTCGCTCGACGTCTCGGTGGTGACCCCGGCGCGCGGAGGCCGGAGGTGGATCGTGCTCGGGCTGGCCGTCGGCGCCGCCGCGGTGCTCGGGCTGATCGTGCTCCTGTCGACGTCGGACTCGGCCCCGGAGGAGAGCCCCGGCGCGTCGGCCGCGCTCGCGGCGCCGCCGAGCCGTGACGAGCCGGCTCGAGACGAAGCGGCGCCGGAGGAGGCGGCGCAGGCCGAGGCTACGCCCAGCCCGACCGAGCGCGCCGAACCCGCGGAGCCGGAGGTGGCGGAGCCCGAGCCGGAGCCGGAGGAGCAGGAGGCGGCCTCCGCGCGACGTCCGACCGAGCGCACGCGGCGGCGGACACGCCCGGCGCGAGGCGGCGCCAACCGCACGAAAAGTGGACAGGTGATCCTCGGCTGGGAGTGAGCCCGCTAGGGCCCGCCCAGGGTCACCGTGACGCCGAACACGTCGTCCTCGATGGGGGCGGCGCCCTGCGAGAGCAGCACGCCCGCGGTGACCGCGCCGCCGACGACGAGGGCGCCGATCACCACCGCGAGGATCACGTGCAGCACGGTGTCGTCACCCGGTGCGGCGTCGGTCTCGGGCTCGGCGAGGGGCAGCTCCGGCGCCGCCTCGGGGAGCGGGATCGCCTCGATCTCGAGCACGACGCTAGCGCCCCCGCCCGGCTCGACGCGCGCGGTGCGCGGGGGGGAGCTGCCCGCCTCGGAGACGGCGCGCAGCTCGTGCTCGCCTGGGTCGGTCTCGATGAGCAGCGGCGCGCCGTCGGCCGTCACGCGCCCGCGCTCCTCGCCGTCGACCTCGACCCGCGCCTCGTCGACGACGCCGCGGACCTGCACGTCGAGGGTGGCCAGCCCGCTCCGGACCTCGGTCAGCAGCGCTCGGGCCGCGGTGGAGGCCTCCTCGTCGAGCTCGCCGTAGCGTCCCGCGCGCAACGCGCCGAGATACTGCTCCGCGTCGCGCAGCCGGCCGAGCTCGTGCAAGGCCACCGCGAGGTTGAAGGCGGTCGCGGGGTGCGCGTGCAGGCGCAGGCTCTCCTCGAAGTGCGCGCGGGCGCGCTCGGGCTCGTCCGCCTGCAGCGCCTCGACGCCGGCCGTGAACAGCGCGCGCGCGTTCATCGGATCTTGCGCGGACGACGGCGCGGCCGCGGCGAGGAGCGTCAGGACGACCACCAGTGGGGCAGCCAGTGGGGCAGGGTGGCGCATTCGAGCTGGCCGACTGTATCAGCCCTCGCGCGGCAGCACGGCAATGACGCGCTGCATCAGGAGATCCATCACGAGGCTTTCGCCGGGATGCTGCTATGTGCGCGGGTGATGGATCTCACCCCCCGACGCCCCGTGCTGGCCGCCACCGGCCTGTTCACGCCGCCGAACGCGATCTCGAACGACGAGCTCGTCGAGAGCTACAACGCGTGGGTCGACACCTGGAACGAGGCGCACGCCGAGGCGATCGCGGCGGGCACGCTCGAGGCGAAGGCGCACAGCTCGAGCGCGTTCATCGAGAAGGCCAGCGGGATCCGCAGCCGCTTCGTGATGGACAAAGACGGCGTGCTCGACGTGGGCCGCATGGCGCCGCGCCTGCCGCGCCGGGCCGACTCGGAGCTGTCCATCCTGGCCGAGATGGCGGTGGCGGCGTGCGAAGACGCGCTCCGGCGCGCGGGGCGGACGCCGCAGGAGGTCGACGCGGTGATCGTCGCGTGCTCGAACCTGCAGCGCGCCTACCCGGCCATCGCGGTCGAGGTGCAGGAGGCGCTCGGCGTCGAGGGCTGGGGCTTCGACATGAACGTGGCCTGCTCGTCGGCGACCTTCGGGCTGCAGACGGCCATGGACATGATCACGGCCGGCAGCGCCGACGCGATCCTCGTGGTGAGCCCGGAGATCTGCAGCGGGCACCTCAACTTCAAGGACCGCGACAGCCACTTCATCTTCGGCGACGTCGCCACCGCGATGCTGCTCGAGCGCGGCGACCGCCCGCACGCGGGGCGCGGCGCGTTCGACATTCTCGGCGCGCGCCTGTCGACGAAGTTCTCGAACAACATCCGCAACAACGCGGGCTTCCTCAACCGCGCCGAGGGCACGGCGGAGGAGCTCGCCGAGCGTCAGGCCGCGGTCGACACCGATCTCCTCTTCATGCAGGAGGGCCGCAAGGTCTTCAAAGAGGTCGTGCCGATGGTCGCGAAGATGATCGTCGAGCACCTCGCGCACCTCGAGCTCGCGCCCGAGGACGTGCGCCGCCTCTGGCTGCACCAGGCCAACCTCAACATGAACCGCCTCATCGGCACCAAGGTGCTCGGCCGCGAGCCCAGCGAGACCGAGGCGCCGGTCATTCTCGACCGCTACGCCAACACCTCGTCCGCCGGCTCGGTGATCGCGTTCCACCTCCACCACGAAGACCTGCAGCCCGGCGACGTCGGCCTCCTCTGCTCCTTCGGCGCCGGCTACTCCGCCGGCACGGTCTTCCTCCGCAAGCGCTGAGCGTGTCCCTGGGAAGCCTCCGCTTCGCTACCCTGGGTCGCATGACGCTGCGCTGGCTCTTGCTCGCTTCGCTCGCGCTCATGCTCGTCCCGCTCCTGCTCGTCCCGGTCCCTGCGAAGGCGTGCACATGCACCAATGGGCGACCGTGGGAGGCGCTCGAGGCGGCGGCGCTGGTGGCCGAGGTCACGCTCGTGGAGGTGCGCGAGGACGAGCAGCAGCTGCGCTATCGCGTGGAGCGCGTCTTCTCGAGCCGAGCGCCGATCCGGGAGGGGCAGGAGGTCTGGGTGCGCCACCAGACGTGCAACAGTCTGCCCCCCTCGGCGGACGCGGTCGGTGCGCGTTTGATCGTCTTCTTCGACGGGTACCTCGGGCAGCTGATGGAGGACTACTGCAGCCTTCGCTTGTCGGCGTGGTCGCGGATCCCCGGGAGCCTGCTCGCGGCGCGGCGGCGCTGGCTGGCGGAGAGGCGATGAGACGATGTCTGGCGGCGCTGATCGCGAGCGGATGCGCGCTCGGGCCGCCGCCGCTCACCCTGCCGACACCGCTCACCCTGCCGACACCGGGCGAGGGGTGGTCGCGGTCCTCTCTCGACGACGCGCTCGCGCCTCCCTGTGATCGGGGAGACTGTCTGCCGAGCTGTCGGGTGGACATCGAGCGGCGCGTGGACGGTCTGCGCGAGAGCACGACGACGGTCTGGGTGGAGGAGGGCCGGCGGCTGACGCTGACGAGAGAGCGGTGGGGCGCGGTGCAGGCGCGAGGCGAGGTCGACGTGGACGGGGCGCGTCTCGACGTGACGTTGCTCGGAGACGAGCCGCTGGAGATGGATGCGTTGTTGCCGATCCTGGGGCGGCCTCATACGAGTCCGGTGCCGGACGGAGCGCGCCTGGAGCGCCTCTACCGACGCCGAGACGGGGACGAGGAGCTGCTCTGGCAGGAGAGCGGCGGGCGGGTCCCCACGTTCCGCGCCGTGCGTCGAGAGGCGGCGAGGGGCGACCTGCAGCGCGCGACGATCCAGGGCCCCGAGCAGACTGCCGAGTCCTGGGCGAACCAGGTGGGGGCGACGCGACGCGCCATGGTCCGGAGCCGCGGCCAGAGCGGCCCGTGGGTGCTCGAATCGAACGAGCGGCGCGACGCGCAGGGCCGGGTGCTGGAGGAGCGCGAGCGACGGGCGCCTTCCTCGAGGGGCGAGGAGCGATGGACGTTCTCCTACGACGCGTCGGGGCACGTCGTCCGGGAGGTGCGTACTGGGCCGCTGGGCCCCGTTCGCGATCGCGACCCCGTCCTCTTCGAGGTCCGCCGAACCCGCGGCGGGCGGTGCATCTCGCACGAGATCTGGGGCCGTCGCAGCTCACGGCGTGTGCCCTGCGACGCTCCGACGCCGCCTCGACGCCTTTGGCTCACGCTCGAGGAGCGGGCCGACGGTCGGGTGGTGGGCCTGCGCTCGTCGTACGACCTGGCCGCGTCCGCGAGCTACGCGCCGGACGGCGTGCTGCGGTCGGAGGTCGTGGTGTCGCGCGCGCGGCGCAGCGAGCTCTGGTGGCAGCGCGATGCGGGGCGCCGGCCGACGCGGCTCGTGCGGATTCACCATGAAGGCGAGCCCGGCGGCCCGCTCCGCCCTGCGCGGCACACGGAGATCCGCTGGACCTACCGCGATTGTCCGCCCGGGCCGGTCGACGTGCCGCCCGAGCCGGAGGCCGCGAGCGTGCTCGACCGTCCCGTCGCGTCGTACTTCACGCGCTGACTTTCTCGCGGCCCACCTGGAAATCGGCGCGCCGAGGTTCGACTCACGCGCATGCTTCGCGCTCGATCGGTCTTCGCCCTGTCTTCGCTCTTGCTGGGCTGCTCTTCCGCTCATGAGGTCCCGGACACGAGCGACGCCGGCCCACCGCGTGTCTTCGGCGAGTTCGTCGGGCAGCTGCCTCCGGGCGAGCGTCAGCTGTGCCTGCCGCTCTCGACCCACCTCGACCACATGACGCTGCTCGAGAGGTCCGCGTCCGCCAGCTGCGCCGACCGGCCGGGCCGCACCTCGACCGCGAGCGCTGTCGGGTGGCTCGCGCCACGAGCGAAGGCGCGGCGGGCTTCCGCGTGTCGCCCGCCGCGTGGGTGGAGTGCGCGGCCGGCGAGAGTGGGTACGTGGTGGAGCTCTCGCCCGCGAGCCCCGCCGACGCCACGCTCTTCTTGAACGCCCTGATGGAGCTCCCGGAGGCCGGCGCCGAAGAGATCCCAGCGCCGGGAGCGCCGAGCGATCCCGACGTCGTCGGGCAGCGCTGCGTGCTCCCCGCGGGCGACGGCGTCGAGCTCCGGCCGACCGAGATCTACCTGTCGATGGAGGCGCCCGAATGCGAAGGCGCGCCCTGTCTCGCCGTGTGGGTGGACGGAGCTCCCGCCGCGCTCCCCGCGGAGGTGAGCGAGACACAGGTCATCTGCAGCTGTCGATGCGCGCCGCTCGAGGGGGATCCGAGCGCGCCGACCTGCGCCTGTCCGAGCGGGACGACCTGCCGCACCGACGTCTTCTCGACGCCCGGGACGGGGCTCGGCGGCGGCTACTCTGTCCCCTGCCGGACCGAAGGCAGCGCGCTCGACCCAGCGCTGTTCGACGCATGCCCCGGGTGAGCGGGCGTCAGTCGAGCACGCGGTAGGACCGGGCGTGCTCGCTGAAGCGCCGCATCCACGCGTCGCCGCTCGCCTCGGGCGCGCGCGCGACGACGACGAAGAAGCCGACGTTCTCGCGAAAGAACGCGCAGTAGAAGCGGACCGGGCCCTCCGCGGAGCGGATCGAGACGAAGACGCCGCGTGAGAATCGCACGGTGTACGAGCGGGAAAACTGCGGTCCGGCGCACCGATCGGGCGCGTCGCGGCGCGCTCGGGAGACGGCGAGGCTGTTGCGCGAGGGGCGGCCGTGGGACGGTGGGTGAATGGTTGAGAGACTGCGAGTCACGTTCTTCGCCTTGGCGCACTGTGTCCTGGCGCACGGTGTCCTGGCGCACTGTGTCCTGGCGCTCAGTGTCCTGGCGCTCGGTGTCGGCGCGCTCGGCTGCGACGGCGATGGGGGCATGGACGGCGGTGTCCCGCCGATGGACGGCGCGACGTCGGACGCGGCCGTGGAGGACGCGCGGGTCGACGACGCGCGGGTGGGGGACGCGGAGACGCCGGACGCGGAGGCGCCCGACACGGGCGTGCCCATCGACGCCGACCCGGTGGAGAGCTTCGGCGCGGTGGGCGACGGGACGACGGACGACGCGGCCGCCATCCAGGCCGCGTTCGACAGCGGACGGAACATCTCGTTCGAGGCGGGCCGCACGTACCGCATCTCGGCCCAGATCGACGTGGACCAGGACGGCGACCAGATCGTCGTCGGCAACGGCGCCACGGTGACCACCACGACGGTGCTCGCGACGGCCTTCGAGGTCGACAAGGCGTCTGGTCTGCTCACCGTCCATGACCTCGTCTTCGACGGCAACCGCCTCGCGGCGCGCGGCTGGTACTTCCTGAGCGCGTTCATCCTCGAGCGCTGCCGGGTCTTCGACGTCTACAACGACAGCGGCGCGGCGATCGCCTATCGGCTGGACGTGGACGACGCGTGGTCGAACGCGGACTTCCGGGACTGCAGCTGCGACAACATCGTCAGCGAGGGCAACGGGGAGATCGGCGACAGCATCGGCGCGTCGCGCTGCATCTCGCTCTACTGGGACTACGACGCGTCCCCGGTCACGGTGCGGATCGACGGGTGCGAGCTGGGCAACGTGTGGGGCGACGACGGCGACGTCATCGACATCTCGCAGCGCAACAACAGCTACGACTCCGACGCCCGGCTCGAGGTGCGCGACACGACGATCTCCAACGCCGGAAGACGCCTGATCAAGAACCGGAGCAGCAACACGTACTGGGAGAACGTCACGTTCAACTCCCCCCAGGCCGACAACCCGAACCTGACGGGCACGCCGAGCGCGGGCATGATCGCCATCAGCCGCTTCACCGCCGACGAGGACACGAACCGGCACATCTTCAACCGCTGCACCTTCAACGGGACCGGCTTCGAGAACCGCGTGATCATCGTCTGGGTCGACGACATCACGATCTCGGAGTGCACGTTCAACGGCGCCGACTTCGCCATCTACCAGCGCGGCGGCGGCGTCTGCTTCCAGAACAACACCGTCGACAGCGAGTTCAACATCTACACGTACGGACCCGGGCCGACCTACACGGGGCCGATCGTGGAGACGGGGACGATGCCGCCCGGCGACTACGTGAACCTGCCCGGGGCGCCGCCGCAGGGCAGCTTCGAGTGCCCGCGGGCCATCGACGAAGGCACCTGAGTCGAAGGCGCCGAGCGGTCAGTCGAGCACGCGGTACGACCGGACGTGCTCTCTGAAGCGCCGCAGCCACGCGTCGCCGCTCGCCTCGGGCGCGCGCGCGACGACCACGAAGAAGCGAGCGTCCTCGCGAAAGAACGCGCAGTAGAACCGGACCGGGCCCGCGGTGGAGCGCCCGCGCGGGCGATCAGTAGACGGACTCGCGGCTCAGGCTGGAGCGCAGCGGATGCGGGGTCTTCCGGAGCCGCTCCGCGAGCTCGTCGCGCGCAGTCTCGCCGCCCTCGACGATGTGCTTCAGCTCGGGGAGGGTCAGCAGCTTGAGGCTCGCGAGCCGAATGGACGAGAGCGGGCCTTGCACCGACTCGGGGACGGGCGGCGCGACGAGGCCGACGAGCACACCGACGCGACCCTCGCCGTTGACGAAGCGCGGCCGGGCTTCGTCGGGGATGGGGACGTCGTAGAGCTCGGTGGAGATGCAGCCGAGCTCGTCGAGCAGCGAGTGGATGTGGCCGTGCCCCGCGACCTGGGTGGCGAAGCCGGCGACGATCTGGAAGATCCAGCTCTCCGTCAGCGGCAGCTCCACGTCGGTCACGCCGAAGACCTCCATCGCGAACCCGTTCTGCGACGGCGGGTCACGCCAGGAGTCGTCGAACGGGTCGGAGAGCCCGTCGGTGGCCAGCACGATCCCGTCCGGCCCGCGGATGGTCTTGTAGGCCTGTCGCAGGTTGGGCCACGCTGGCGCCCCGGTGAACGCCGGGTTGATCATCGGCGCGAGCACGTGCGGATCGACGGCTCCGCACGCCGCCCACGCCGCGTCCCGGGCGCGGAAGGTTTCTTCACAGAGCCGCTCGTGTGTCGCCTGGTCGAACATGACTGGAGCAGAAGGTAGCGGTCGCGGATGATGCCCGTCGAGCGGGGCTGGTACTCGCGGCCCGAAATCCGTTCCGTCTTTCGGGCACGCGAGTCCTGACCGTTCATTCTCGGAGGGGCTGTCCCAGCCCCTCCCCCCACGCGAGTGAATCGCGTGGGGCCCCCTTCCCAATCGAGTCCCGTCGACCCTTCGACGTCAGGGGTGTCGGCTTCGCCGAAACCCGGAACGCACTTCGGGTCGCCGGTACTACTCGCGGCGCTCGTCGGAGCGGACGCGGCCGTCGACGAGGGTGACGACGCGATCGCACGCGGCGGCGAGGCGCTCGTCGTGGGTGACGACCACGAAGGTGAGCCGCAGGTCGCGGTTGAGGCGGCGCATCTCCTCGAAGACCTCGTCGCCGGTCTCGGTGTCGAGGTTGCCGGTCGGCTCGTCGGCCAGCACGACCGAGGGCTCGGCCACCAGCGCGCGCGCCACGGCGACCCGCTGACGCTGACCGCCGCTCATCGCCGACGGCTTGCGCGCGCCGAGCTCCGCGATGCCGAGGCGGGCGAGCGCGGCCTGGGCTCGCTCGAGCGCGCCGCTGGAGACGCGGCCCTGCCGCACCGCGATCGGCATCGCGACGTTCTCGGCCGCGGTCAGCGCGGGCAGGAGGTGATGGAACTGGAAGACGAAGCCGAGCGCCTCGCCGCGCAGGCGCGTGCGGTCGGCGTCGTCGAGCTCTGTGGTCTCCTCGTCGCCGATGAAGAGCCGGCCCTCGTCCGGGCGGTCGAGCAGGCCGATGACGTTGAGCAGGGTGCTCTTGCCCGAGCCGCTCGGGCCCATGATCGCGAGGAGCTGCCCGCGCGGGACCTCGAGGTCGATGCCGTGCAGGACGCGCACCGCGCTCGGGCCGTCGCCGTACGACTTGGTGATGCCCTCGAGGCGCAGGCTGGGCGTGTCCTCAGGCATTGCGGATCGCCACCACCGGGTCGAGGCGCGCCGCGCGGCGCGCGGGCCACGCGGCGGCCACCAGCCCCACCGCGACCGCGCCCGCCACCGTCGCTGCGAAGAGGCTCGGGGGCATCTCGACCGGGAACTGCGGCGTGCCGTCCGGGTTGGCGCCGAGGCCCTCGAAGAGCTTGCCCAGCCCGTACCCCGCCCCGCAGCCGACCAGGGAGCCGAACAGCGCGAGGAAGGCGCCTTGCCAGAGGAAGACGCGCATCACCAGCACCCGGCTCGCGCCGCCCGCGCGCAGGATCCCGATCTCGCCCGACTTCTGCACGACCGAGACGACGAGCACGCTGCTGATGCCCATCGCCACCGCGATGACCACGAAGAGGGTGATCAGGAAGCCGGAGTTGCTCTGGCCCTCGAGGCCGACGAGGAGCTGCCCGTTGGTGCGCATCCAGCTGTCGGCGACGAGCCCGCTGTCGGCCGCGATGCGGTCGGCCACGCGGTCGGCGTCGAAGACGTCGTCGACCCGGACGTGGATGTCGGAGACGCCGCCCACGATCGACAGCAGCGTCTGGCCGCTCCGGAGCGGGAGGATCACCCAGCGGCGGTTCACGTCTCGGTTGCCGAGGTCGAAGACGCCCGACACGCGGAAGCGCTGGCCGAAGCCGCTCGCCGGGCGCACGCGCAAGGTGTCGCCCACTTCGATGCCGAGGTCGTCGGCCAGCTCCTCGCCGATCAGCGCCTCGCCGCCGCCGAGGGAGTAGCGGCCCTCGGTGATTCGGCTCGCGAGCGGGATCACGCGATCGATCCGGTCGGGGAAGCCGGCGATGACCACCACCGCGCGGTTGGCCGAGCCGCGCACCGCGAGCGCGGGGCCGGTCGCGATGGGAGAGGCGGCGGCCACCCCGGGCCACTCGTCGAGCCGCGCCGTCAGGGCCTGCCACGAGGCGACGCTCCGCAGCCGCTGATCGGGCTGCACGCGCTGGCGCAGGAGCACCTCGCCGTCCCGGGCGTCGCGCACGTCGAGGGGCGCCTCCCGCGGGGCGTGCACGACCACGTGCGGCTGGCTGCCGAGGGTGCGCTCGATGAGCGAGGCCTGCAGCCCGCTCAGCAGGCCGGTGAGGAAGACGACCACCGCCGAGCCGAGCGCCACGCCGCCGACGATGAGCAGGGTCTGCGAGCGGCCCTCGCGCAGGAAGCGCAGGGCGAGGAAGAGATCGGTGATCACGGCGCGGCCCGCGCGGGGCTGCCCGCCTCGAGCGAGGCGTCGATCACGAAGACGGCGCGCTCCCCCTCGCGGAGGCCGTCGGTCACCTGCAGCTGCTCGTCGCCGCGGAGGCCGAGCGTGACGGGGCGGCGGGCCAGGCGGCCGCCTTCGACGACCCAGACCCAGGGCGCGTCGGTCGCGGCGTCTTGCACGAGCGAGGCCGGCAACACGAGCGCGTCGTCGGCGCGGGCGACCTCGATCTCGACCGAGACGGTCATGTTGGGGCGGAGGAAGTCGATGGTCTCGGTCGGGAGCAGGCGCACCTCCACCGTGCCGCGCTCGGGGTCGACCGAGGGCGCGATGAAGCTCACCCGCGCGTCGAAGGGGTGGTCGGCGTAGGCGTCACAGAGCACGCGCGCGGGCTGGTCGATGGCGAGCTGCGAGAGGTGGCGCTCGTCGGGGTCGACGCTGAGGATCGGTGGGCCGTCGGCCGCCATCACGAAGAGCACCGCGCCGGGCCGAGCGGTGTCTCCCTGCTCCACGCGGCGCTCGAGGATCACGCCGGCGACCGGGGCGGAGATCGTGGTCTGGGTCAGGCGCTCCTCCGCGAGCGAGAGGTTGGCGAGCGCCTCGCCGACGGCGGCGGTGGCCGCGCGCCGGTCCGCGCCCCGGGCCGCGCTCAGCTCGAGCTCCGCGCCCCGCTCGGCGCTGCGGGCGCGGGAGAGCGCGTCGCGCGCGGCGTCGAGGCGGTCCCGTGGCCACGCGCCGGTGGAGACGAGGCGCTGCGCCTGCTCGAAGGCGCGCTCGGCCTCGCTGAGCTGACTCTGCGCGGTCGAGAGGCTCTGCTGGGCCACGCCCGGCGCGATGCGGCGGCTGCGCCCGCTCGCGGCCTGGGTGCGCGCGAGGGTGGCCCGCGCCCGCGCGACCTCCGCCTCGGCCGCGGTGGCCTCGAGCCGCGCGAGCACCTGCCCCGCCTCCACCGCGTCGCCCTCGTCGGCGAGCACCTCGAGCACCGGCGCCTCGGCGCGGGCGGCCAGCTCCACCTCGGCCGGCGGCAGCACGCGCCCGCTCACGAGCACGGTCTGCACCGCGTCGGCCCGCTCCACCGCGGTCGCGGCGAGCTCCGGCCCGCGCACCTGCCGCACGACGATCCACGCCGCGATCGCGGCGAGCGCCACGCCGCCCAACATCTTGCCCCAGTGCTCGCGCAACATCGTCGGCGCTCCAACTACCCCCCGACGCCGAGGCTACCAACTCGGGGACGGCGAAGGTGGATCCCGACTGGGCGAGGCGCGTCCGGTATGATCGAGCGCGATGGTCCGCTCCCTGTCGTACACGGCCTTCTTCGCGCTGTTCCTCGCTGCCTGCTCGGGGCCGAGTCCCGCCCCCGACGCGGGGAGCCCTCCACTCGACGCGAGCGCGCGTCTCGACGCGGCGTCCCGGAGCGACGCGGGCACGCCTCCGGTCGACGCGGGCCGCGAACCCGACGACGCCGGCGTGCGCGACGCGGGCGCGGAGCCGGACGCGGGGACCGACGCGGGGACCGACGCGGGGATCGACGGGGGCGTGGAGGCGGGCCCGTTCCAGCTCTTCGTGGCCACCGACGGCGACGACACGAGCCCGGGCACCCGCGCGAGGCCGCTCCGGACCCTCGAGCGCGCGCACGCGATGTTGATGGCGTCGCGCCCGGGAAGCGACGTGGAGATTCGCATCGCGCCGGGCGTCTACGTCGGCCAGCACGTCGTCTGGCGCTACTTCGACGCGGCCCACACCACGCGCTTCCTCCCCCGCGACTGGACCGGATCCGGCACGCCCGAGCGCCCCGTGTTCGATGGCGACGGCGCCCGGATGCTCTTCTACCTGAATCGCACGTCGGCCAGGAGCGGCGCGCGCACCAACCTCGAGTTCCACTGGCTGCACCTGCGCGACTACGTCGTCGCCGGCCTCACCTTCGCGAGCAACCGCGATGACCCCGCCGGCTTCTCGAGTCACAACCGGGTCGAGGACTGTGTGTTCGAGGACATCGGGAACGTCGGCGGCGAGCCCGACGCGGGCCTCGGCGGCGTGGTCCTCAGCAACACGCGCGACAGCGCCGTCCTGCGCAGCACCTTCCGACGCCTGGTCAACACGCCGGCGGACGCGGGGCTGATCCACGGCGTCTATCTCTCGCACCACGCGACCGGGAACGTGGTCAGCCACAACACCTTCCGAACCATCTCCGGCGACCCCATCCGCGTGCGCGACGCGAGCCACTTCAACACCTTCCACCACAACACCTTCCGCGACGCGGGCGAGGCGGCGATCTTCGGAGACTGGTACTGCCATGACCGCCCCGAGTGCGTGCGCAGGGAGTGCCCGTCGTTCGGCAACGCGCTCCGCTACAGCGACCTGGGCTGCACGGGCCACGGCGGCGCGGTCGTCCCGCTCTTCTATTTCCACCACGGCCGGGCCTGCGTCCCGAGCGGCTGCCCCGACCTCTTCATGTCGGGCGAGTCGCGTCTCGTGACGTCGGGCAACTCGCTCCCGGACCGAGACGGCGACGGGACCGCCGACTGCTCGCTCGGCCCGACGCAGCCTCGCGGCTCCTGCCCCTGACGCGCTCCGAGCTCGGACCCGGATCAGAAGCTGACGAAGCCGTTGCGCAGGTCGTTGCCGCGGCCGGTGGCCCACAGGACGCAGGCGTCGGTGGAGCCGGGGACGGTGTAGACGAGGACCTGGCGCTCGCGGTCGTCGCCGTCCTTCAAGCTGACGACGATCTCGAGCGCGCCGTCGCCGTCCACGTCCGCGATCGTCGGGACGGGCATCGCGCCGCGGCCGGGGAGCGGGACGCGATGCTGCTCGGCGCCGTTCGCGCCGAGCACGAAGAGGGCGCTCTGGTCCGCGTCGGGCGAGTAGGTCGCGAAGACGATCTCGGGCACGCCGTCGCCCGAGAGATCGGCGACGGCGACGCCCGCGGTGAGCACGCGGTCGAGGGTGGTGTAGGTCGCCTCCCAGAGCGGCTCGGCCCGCGCGTCGACGGCGTGGATGCGGCCGTCGAAGCCGGCGAAGACCATCTCCGGGCCGGCGCGCTCGGGGTCGAGATCGACCACCGCGACCTGGTTGGTGGCGCCGACCACGTTCGTGCCCTCGTAGTCCCAGAGCCCCGCGAGGTAGTCGGGCGCGTGGAACGGCGTCGACCAGGCGTCGAGCCGGCTGCCGTCGGGGTGCAGCACCCAGAGGGCCACGCCGCGGAGGCGATCGTCCTGCGACGCGTTCTGCACCGAGCCGAGCACGATCAGATCGTTGGCGCCGTCTCCGTCCACGTCGGCGATCGCGGGCGCCGAGTTGGTGAAGTGCGCCTGGTTCGCGCTCGCCTCCTCGGGCGCCCAGCCCTGCCGCGCCTCGTCGTAGTCGTGGAGGAAGCGAACGCCCGAGAACTTGGTCCGGCCCTCGAACATCGACGCGGCGTCGAAGGCGCGCCCCGCGCCGTCGTGCAGGCTGAGATAGGCGTTGTCTTGCGTGGCGAAGACGTCCATCGCGCCGTCGCCGTTCACGTCGCCGAGCGCGACGTTCTGATCGTAGCCGCCGGTCACGTAACACGCGTCGTCGCAGCCGGCGGCCCCGGTGGTGTTCGGGGGGAAGCCCGCGACGAAGCTCCCGTCGTCGTTGACCGCGATGACGATGTCGCGCTGGCCGCCGCCGCTCAGCGGGTTGGTGGTGACCGCGACCAGCTCGAGGCGTCCGTCGCCGTCGATGTCGCCGCCCGCGAGCGAGCGGAGCTCGTCCTGCCACGCGACGGGGAAGCCGGGCCGCTCCGCGCCGTCGGGGCCGAAGAGGTGGATCTGTCCGCGCGCGGCCACCGCGACCTCGAGGCCGGGCGCCTCCGGCACCACGTCGGCGACGACGGGGCTCGCCCAGATGCGCCCCTCGACCTCGGCCCGGAAGACGACCTCGCCGTCGAGGTGCCAGCCCAGCAACAGGCCGTGACGCGCGGCGAGGATCTCGGCCTCACCGTCGCCATCGAGGTCGGCGACCGCCGGGGAGCCGAGCCACGCCTCGTGCCAGCGATCGAAGAGGGTGGCTACGAGGGTGGGGGCCTGCGCCGTGGCCGCGCCGCCCGACGACTCACACGCGGCCGGAGGCGGCGGGGGGAGGGCGGCGTCGCGGAGAGTGGGCGAGCCCGAGTCCGAAGTCGGGGCGACGCCGCCGTCGTCGCAGCCCGCGAGACAGGTGGCGAGACAGAGGAGACTCGAGGAGAGCAGGCGCGCCATGGGCTCGATTCTACCCCGGGCGACCGCCGACGTGTGGAGGCCGGCGCGTGCCCGTCGTGGCAGCGCGCCCCGGCGCGCGGACGCGAGCTCGGACGGATCGGGCGGGGGCACGCGCGTTGCTCTCACCATAGACGTGAAACACGACCTCGCGTGGGCCCGCCGCACCCTCGATGACGACCCCCGGACCTCGGCTGACGAGGCCGGGCTTCGCTACGTGGACGGCGAGGAGCCGGGCTATGGCCGTCGCAAGCGCGGCCGCGGCTTCTCGTACCTCGACCTCGACGGAGAGACGGTGCGCTCGGCGCAGCTGCGGGGGCGCTTCGACCGGCTCGTGATCCCGCCCGCGTGGACCGAGGTGTGGATCTGTCGCGACCGGCGAGGTCACATCCAGGCCACCGGCCGGGACGACGCGGGGCGCAAGCAGTACCTCTATCACCCGGACTGGCGGCGGGCGCGCGACCGCCACAAGTACGACCGGGTCGTCGCCTTCGGCAAGGTCCTGCCGCGCATTCGACAGCAGGTGGAGCGCGATCTCGAAGGAGAGGGGCTCTCGCGCGGGCGCGTGCTCGCGTCGGTCGTCCGCTTGCTCGAGACGACCCTCGTCCGGGTCGGCAACGACGAGTACGCGCGCAAGCACGAGCACTACGGCCTGACCACCATCCGCAAGAAGCACGTCGTGCGCGACGGGGACGACGCGGAGGTGGTGCTCGACTTCAAGGCGAAGTCGGGCAAGGACTGGCGCGTCGAGATCGACGATCCGGAGCTGGTGGAGATCATCGTCGAGAGTCTGGAGACGCCCGGCTACGAGCTCTTCAAGTACTTCGACGACGACGGTCGGAGGCGCGACGTGACCTCCGAGGACGTCAACGCCTACCTGCGCGAGGCGGCGCAGGCCCGGGTCACCGCGAAGGACTTCCGCACCTGGGCCGGCACCGTGCTCGCGGCGGTCGCGCTCGAGGAGATCGAGCGGGTCGATGACGAGGCGCGTCACGACCGCCGCCTGCTCCGCGCGATCGAGCGCGTGGCGAAGGAGCTCGGCAACACCGTCGCGGTCTGTCGCTCCTGCTACATCCACCCCGAGGTCCTCAGCCCCAGCGAGGAGGACATCGCCGCGGTCGCGGCCGCGGTCCGAGACAGGGCCCAGGTGAAGCTCCGGGACGAGCTCGCGCTGCTCCGCCCGGAGGAGGCGGCGGTGCTGGCCTACCTCGAGCAGCGCCTCGACCAGCGCAGCCGCCGCGTCGAGCCCGTGCGCCTCGCGTCCTGATCAGCGCGTCCAGCGGCGGTGGGCGCGGCGGAAGCTGCGGACCCCGGAGAAGCCGAGCGCTTCGGCGATGGTGGCGAAGGGCATGCCGTCGGCGAGCATGGCCTCCGCGCGGCGCTTGCGCGCGTCCTCGAGGACCTCACGGAAGGTCGTGCCCTCGTCGCCGAGGCGGCGCTGGACGGTGCGCGGGGTCTGGCCGAGGCGCGCGGAGACCGCGTCGAGATCCGCGGCCGCGAAGCCGAGCTGGCTCTCGATGACGTCGACGACCACCGCCGCCGCGCTGCGGTCGCCGAGCGCGCGCAATCTTTCTTGCCCCTGCTTCGCGAGGAAGGCGAAGACCACGGGGTCCGCGGTCCGGAGCGGCGTGGGGCTGGAGCCGCGCGGGATGGACAGGCCGCAGGTGCGCGCGCCGTAGGTGACGTCGACACCGAAGCAGGCCCGGAGCGCGGGCGCGTCCTCGGAGGCGCGGTGCGAGAACCAGACGCGCGAGAGCGGCAGGCCGCCCGGGGTCACGTCGTCGAGCGCGCGGTGGAGGTAGGCGAAGGTGAACTCGTTCATCGTCGCGCCGAGCGCGTCCGCGGTGCCGTGCACGAAGTAGTGCAGCTCCGTCTCGTCCGCGGTCTCACGCACCTCGAAGCGGCCCACCGGGTTGATGAGGCTCGCGTGGCGCTCGAGCTCGCGCAGGCCGCGCTCGAGGTCCGGCGCGGTCCGCACGAGCAGCTCCGCCAGCTCGTAGGTGCCGAAGGGCACGGCCCGCGCGAGCGCGACGCCGAAGGGCCGCTTCGACGAGCGCCGCGCGGCCTCCTCGACCAGGCGCTCGACGCGTGAGAGCGGCGCGGTGATCGCGCCCCGCGTCGCGCTCGCGGGCAGCCCGCACTCGGCGAGGAGCGCGTCCGTGGCGGCCGCGTCCAGCTCCGCGAGCGCGAGCACCAGCGGGGTCAGCCGAAAGATGAAGAGCGGGTCTCCGTGCGACACCGCGCGCAGCATGCGGGGTGTGCCCGCGGGCGGGCAAGCTCAGGCCGCGGCGGCGTCGGCGGCCTCGGCCTCCGCGGGCCAGGCCTCGATGCGCGCGCGGAGGAGATCGAGCGCGCGGGCGCAGTACAGGCCGTCCTCGATGCGCTCGTCGAAGGTGTAGCGCACGGTGCAGAGCTGGCGCGTGACCCCGTCGCGGGTCTCCTCGCGCACGCGGCCGAGGGTGGCGAAGATGGGGCAGTTCCCCCACTCGTAGAGGTGGTGATAGACGGCGTCGAGCCCGACCGAGCCGAGGTTCGCGACGAACACGCTCGCGTAGAGCGGGTCGTCGGCGATGAGCGCCTCTGGCAAGAGGTTGTGCGCGTCGAGCCAGCGGGCGAGCCACACGAAGAGGGCGAGCACGAAGCCGGGGAGGCGCAGCAGGATCGACAGCTCGCGCTCGGTCGCGTTGGGCTCGCTCGAGCGGCCCTCGGAGACGCCGCTCGCCAGCCGCTCGCGGTGCGCGTCGAAGTCGTGCGCGGGGTCGAAGGTGCGCTTGATGGCGACCATCGGGGCGTCGTCGCGCATGGACTTCTTGGCCGAGAAGCCGAGCTGGATCGCGCGGCGCTGATAGACGCGCCCGCCGCTCGTGAAGCGGTTGAGCCGGGGCCGGGCGGCGAGGGTCTGCACCACCGCGAAGGTGAACATCTGAAAGAGCGTCACGTGCGCGCCGCCCGCGGCCCGGCGCTCCGCCGCGAACTCGAGGGCTCGGGTCACGTCGAGCTCCTGCTCGAAGTAGACGACCGACTCGGCGCGGGTGCGCATGATGTACGGCATCACGGCCCGGGTCAGGGAGACGCGCGGCACGAGGTCGCCGTCGAAGCGTCGGAAGAGCGGCATGGCCTCAGGGTAGCGCCCCCACCCCCGCGCGGCGGCGGGTGTCGCGTCGAGGCACCGGGTTGTCGCGAGGTGTCCCTACCGGGGACCCGCCTGGTGCGGGACAGTCTCTCATGCGCACCCCCCGCGAGAAGGTCGTGCCCACGCTCTACTGGCTGGCGTCGCTCGCGCCGACGCGCTTGACGGGCACCGAAGGGGAGCGCGTCGTGCAGGACGCCATCGCCTCGCGCCTGGAGCTGGCCGGCTACGAGACCGAGCGGCGCCCCTTCCGCTTCCCGCGCCACATCTACGGGAGCCTCGCGCTCCACTTCGGGCTCGCGCTCGCCCTCGCATCGGCGCCGAGCTGGGGGCTGCCCGCGTGGGCGGCGGCGATCGGTCACGTCGGGATCGCCTTCAGCTTCTACATGGAGGCGGTGCGGCGTCGGCACGTGCTGCGCGCGCTCTGGCCGTCGGTCGACACGCAGAACCTGCTCGTCACGCGCCGCGCGTCCGCCCCGCTGCGCCGCCGCGTGGTGCTGCTCGCGCACGTGGACTCGGCGTTCACGGGGCTGATGTTCCACCCGACGATCCTGCGAATCATCGCGGCGCCGCCCCCGCGGCTCCTGCCGTTCCTGGGCAAGCAGCTCCTGCTCCCGTTCGTGAGCCTCTTCGCGCTCGCGGGGCTGGAGCTCTTCGGCGCGATCTCGGGCGTGAGGCTCGGCTGGGCCACGCTCGCGCTCTCGGTGCCCGCGGCGCTCGTCTTCGTGATCAACGCGGAGATCGTGGTGCGCAACCGCGCGGTCCCGGGCGCGGCCGACAACCTCACCGGGTGCGCGGCGCTGATCGTGCTCGCCGAGGCGTGGGCCAAGCGCGGGGTGCCCGACGACGTGGAGCTGGTGTTCGCCTTCACCGGGGCCGAGGAGGCGGGCACGGGCGGCGCGGCGGAGCTCGCGCGCACGATGGGCTGGGAGCGCGACCGGACGGACGTCTTCGCGCTCGACACGCTCTCGAACGGGACGCTCTTCACGCTCGAGGAGGGCGAGCTGTTCCGCGTTCCGCGGCCCGCGGATCTGGTCGCGCACGTAACCGAGGCGGCGAGCGACGCGGGGCTGCCGACCCCCGCGCGTTACCCGGTGCCCGCCGGCGGCACGGACGCGCTGCCGTTCCTGGTCGAGGGCTACCGCGCGCTCGCCCTGACGTGCATCGACCCCGCCCAGCACGCGCCGCGGAACTACCACCACCCGAAGGACACCGCGGACCGGGTCGACCCGGCGCAGCTGCGCGACTCGACGCACCTCGCCGATCGGCTCCTGGCGCGGCTGGTGGCGGCGGAGGCGGAGACCGAGGCAGCATCCGACGCCGCGTGAGAGGGTGCTATAGGGACGCGTGCCCAACCCCGAGAACGCGCTGAGCTCGCTAGACCCGAATCAAGCGCTTCGCGCTTGCTCCGGCCCTAGCAATTCTACTCAGGGGCTTTTCGCAAAAGCCCCTCGCTGCGGCGGCAAAGCCGCCTTCGCTTCACCCGAAAACGACGCGCCTGCGGCGCTTCTAGCCCCAAATACAGGC
>JAVJQK010000112.1 GCA_040218145.1 Sandaracinaceae bacterium
GTCCGAGTAGTGCAGGTAGCCGAGCTGCGACGCGGAGTTGACCAGCCGCATGTGATGGCTCCGCCCGTCCCCGAACACGCGCTCGGGCGGCTCGAAGCCGTGCTCCTTCAGGAACGCCTTGACGAACTTCGACACCTCTCCGTGGAACAGGCGCTTGAAGTCGGGGAGGTTGGCCTTCGTCGCCGTCACCGTGTCGTGCATGTGGTTCGGCTCGATGGTGATCTGGTGCAGCAGCGCGTTCGTCTTCCGCTGCGCCGCCCCGAGCGCGTAGAGGATCCCCTCGTGCAGCTCCGGCGCGAACGGCGTCAGGAACAGCTTCCGAAACGCGCAGCGCACGGTCAGCCCGTAGGTGCCCGCCGCGTGGATCGACGGCGGGCTCACGCGCTCCCTCTCTCTCTGCGGCCGGACACGCCGGCGGACTCCGCAAACCCCGATCCGGATCACGCCGCATGTGATCTCGCGGACTTACGAGCCCGGATCGGCGGGGGTGGCGGGCGGAGGGGTGGCGGACGCCGGCCACGAGGGGGGTCCAGCGATCAGGCGTCCCGGATCTCCCCCGCCACCCGCTCCGCGCTCTCGAGCGCCCCCTCGATGAAGCCCTGGTGTTCCCGCGCGGTCTCGGTTCCGGCCCAGTGGATGCGGCCGCTCGG
The DNA here is from genome assembly GCA_040218145.1 of Sandaracinaceae bacterium. Lineage (GTDB taxonomy): Bacteria > Myxococcota_A > Polyangia > Polyangiales > Sandaracinaceae > JAVJQK01. Next base: position 651 of record JAVJQK010000112.1, read on the forward strand.
TGCGCGCAACGCATCGCCGTGCTCCCGAAGCAGGCCGGCCTGGGCGAGGCCGACGGGGCAGCCGCGGCTCCAGCGCTCTCGCGCCCACTCCCTCTCGACGTGATGCGTGAAGCCGGCCGCCTTCGAGCCGAACGCGTCGACGAGGCGCCTCACGACGCGCCGCTCGCGCTCGCGCTCCGGCAAACACGAGAGCTCACGCGCAGGCTGCGCGACGCTGAAGGCGACGAGACACGGACGTGAGTCATCACAAGAGGTGTTGTCCATCGTCGCGCTGACCGGCCCCTCGTCGAAGACCACCTCGCCGCTGAGCCCCTCCTCACGCCAGAACGGTCGCTCGTAGAGGAGCAGGTGCTTCGTCGTGGCGCCGGTGGGCATGCGGTCGATCAGCCGCCGTCGAGCCGGTGGGAGCGCGGGCTCGAAGACGACCCGGCGCGCCAGCGCGGGCGGCAGCGCCATCACGACGCGCCGCGCGCGAAGCTCTCCCCCGTCGTGCACCACCGTTACGCCCTCGTCGTCGACGTGAACCCGACGCACCGGGCAGCCCAGCCGCACGGCGTGGCCGAGCCGCTCCGCCATGCCGAAGGCGAGCCGCTGCGCACCGTCCCGAAAGCGCGTCTGCTGGTTCCCCTCCTCCGACTCGATCAGCGGGAGCACGCCGCCCGCGCTCTGGGCGTAGGTGAGGAAGCTGGCCAGCGACAGCTCCCGCGCCTCGACCCCGAAGACGACCCGCATCGCCGCCTCGACCAGGTCGCGCGCGACGCCGCTCGGGACGTGCGCGCGCTGCCACGCGTCCAGGGTCGTCGCCTCCGGCTCGTCGGGACGCTCGAGGGAGATCCGCGCGCGCATCTTCTCCATGCGCCCCATCGCGTGGTGCAGAGCGAGCAGCGAGAGCGGGTCGAGCTTGGGGATCGTGCCCCGATAGCGGCGCGCGCGGCCGCGCACCCACATCAGCCGATCGCCCTCGGTGTGGGTGTCGAACGTGTCGAGCCCCAACGACCGGGTCAGCGCCCAGACGCGGCGCTGGCCCGGTCCGATCCACTGGCCGCCCACGTCGAACCGCGCGCCGCCGATGTCCTGACTGAGCAGCCGGCCGCCTACGCGGTCCCGCGCTTCGAGCACCACCACATCGCGCCCGTCCGCCGCGAGGAGCTGCGCCGCGCGCAAGCCGGCGACCCCCGCGCCGACGATGGCCACGTCCATGGCGCGAGACTACCTCAGAGCCAGAGGCGATAGAGGAGCGCCCGGGCCATCCAGCCGATCTGCTTGCGCTTGGTGTAACCCGGGATCGCGCTCCAGGTGCGGCTGGCTTCGCGCAAGGCATCTTTCGCTTCCTGCGCTTCCCCTGCCCGGTGGTGCGCGAGGGCGACCTTCACGTGACCTTCGATGGAGGAGCTGTTCTTCTCGAGGTAGCGGTCGTACGCGTCGATGGCCTCCTGGTGGCGGCCGAGCTGACTCAGCGCGTCGCCCGCGACCCTGAAGGCCTCGCCGAAGCCGACCCGCGCGTCCACCTGAACCGCCTCCACGAGCGGCCCGAGCGCCTCCTCGTGCTTGCCCGTCTCGTGCAGCGCGAGCCCGCGCAAGAAGAGCAGCTCCGCGCTGTCGCGGTCTCGCTCCCGCGCCTGGTCGACGAGCTTCAGGGCCGCGCCGGGTCGAAGCCGCTCGAGATAGATGCGGGCCAGATCACGGCGCGCGGTGACGTTCGCGGGGTTCGCGGCGATCTGCTCGCGCAGCGCGCGGATGCGACCGAAGGTTCGCAGCAGGACCCACGGATCGGGGATCCACCGTCGCAGCAGGATCATCACGCCCAGGCCGACCAGCACCGCGGGGTGATCGACCAGCCAGTACGCGCCGAAGATGCCGAGATAGTAGAGCCAGTAGTAGCCCATGGTCGCTCGCACGGGTTCGAGTACGCCTCATAGCATGCCATCCTTCCTGCCGTGGCTCGCAAACCCGCCTCTCTCGACTGGATGATCCGGATCGCAGCGCCGCTCGCGGTCCTCGCGGTCGTCGTCGCGGTCTTCTTCGGCGAGCGCATGTCCATCGATCACCAGCTGCAGCTGCGCGCGCCCCTCGAAGCGGCGCCCGGCGACACGCTGCCGGTGCAGGTCATCCTCGTCGGCGATCTCGAGGCGCTGGACGGGCCGCATCTGATGGCCGCGCGCACGCTCGTCCGTGTGGTCCAGGGGGACCGGACGCTCGCGGAAGAGACGCTCGAGCCGGCGGCGGGCGGCGGCGCGGTGGGCACGGTCCCCCTGCCCGACGAGGCGTTCGGCGACGCGTCGATCGTCGCGGTCGCCTGGCTCGGAGGCGATCCCGTCGCGAGCGCGACGCGTCGACTGCGCATCGTCGCCGAGCCCGAGGCGACGCCGACCCTCGGTCGGCTCGCTGGCGATCTGCAGCGCCTCGAGCCCGGGCCGATCACCCCCGCAGAGGACGCGGTCGAGGGCGGTCCGCCGCCGTGGCCCCTCGAGGTGCGGGTCGTCGGCGGGGCGTGCGTCCCCGAGGCGCGCTGCGAGATCCTCGTGCACGTGGGCGAGCCGGCGGCGCGGGTGCGGCTCGCGCTGAGCCAGTCGGCCACGGTCGAGCCCGCCCCGGAGGAGGAGACCAGCGGGCTCGTCGCCCTCGCCGCCACCGTGCACGGTCCGGAGGCGCGGGTGGTGCTCGAGGTCTTTCGGGACGACGTGCTCGTCGCGACCCGCTCGGTGCAGCTCCCCGTCGCGCTCGCCACGCCCTGGCTCGACGTCGAGCCGAGAACGACCGCGGCGCCGGTCCTCCGCGTCCACACGCTCGGCGATCGCCCGGGGCTCTTCGTCGACGCGTACCAGGACGGGCGATGGCGTCATGCCGCGGCCCGCGCGAGCGAAGACGGGCCCTTCGCGCTGCCGTACACGCTCGGACCGGGCCTCTGGCGCCTGCAGGTGCGCACCGACCCGTTCTCGTCGGATCGTGCGGCGATCCGCTACGTGGCGGTCGGGGCGCCCGACGACGGGCTCGCCGCCATCGACGAAGCGGGGGGAGAGGGCCGCGCGCCCCCCGGGCCCGACGCGCTTCGGCTCGCGTGGGCCGCCGCCTCCCTCGAGGTCGGCGTGCACCCGCTCCCCACGCCGACCAGCGGGATGGACGCGGACCGGGCCCGGCTCGAGAAGCGGCAGTCCCGTCTCCGGTGGGCGGCCCTGATCGCGATCGTCCTCGGGCTGATCGTGGCCGTCATCGTGTTCCTCCGGCAGGGGCTCGACGCGGCCCTCGAGGCGCAGCGTGTGATGGACGAGACGGGCGACCCGGAGCTCTCGAGCGCTCGACACGGCCGACGCACCCTCTTGTCGGCGCTGGCGATCGTGGCCACGCTGCTGCTGGCCTTCGTCGGCGCCGCGGCGCTCATCGTGGCGAGGGCGCATCTGCTCCAATGAGCCCCGAATGAGGTGCCTCCGCCGGACGTTCGCGCAAGACTGAGACCGCCGGCCCTTCCCGTGCGGCTGATTGCGCCACCCGGGCACCCGCCTTACGCTCGCCAGCCGGCCGCCCCGAGACCATCGGAGGCGGCCCCGAGACCCCATGTTTCAAGACATCCTGAAGAAAGTCTTCGGCACCAAGCACGAGCGGACGCTCAAGAAGCTCCGCCCCATGGTGTCCGCCATCAACGACCTCGAGTCGGACGTCGAGAAGCTCGACGACGACGGCATTCGACGCCGCGTCGGTGAGCTCAAGGAGCAGATCGAGAACGGTCAGAGCCTCGACGACATCCTCTTCGAGACGTTCGCCCTGACCCGCGCCTCCGCCAAGCGCGCCCTCGGAATGCGGCACTACGACGTGCAGCTGATCGGCGGCATCGTCCTGCACCAGGGCAAGATCGCGGAGATGAAGACCGGCGAAGGCAAGACGCTGGTCGCCACGCTCCCCTGCGTGCTCAACGCCCTCGAGGGCAAGGGCGTGCACGTCGTCACGGTCAACGACTACCTCGCGTCTCGCGACGCGGAGTGGATGGGCAAGCTCTACGGCTTCATGGGGCTCTCGACGGGCGTCATCGTGCCGCGTCAGAGCGACCGCGAGAAGAAGGCCGCCTACCGCGCAGACATCACGTACGGGCAGAACAACGAGTTCGGCTTCGACTACATGCGCGACAACATGAAGTTCTCCATCTACGACTACGCGCAGCGTGACCTGCACTACGCGATCGTGGACGAGGTGGACTCCATCCTCATCGACGAGGCCCGCACGCCGCTCATCATCAGCGGCCCCGGTGAGACGGCCAGCGACAAGTACGAGAAGATCGCCAAGCTCATCCCGCGCCTCCGCAAGGACGAGCACTACCAGGTGGACGAGAAGGCACACTCGGCGACCTTCACCGAAGAGGGCATCGAGCTGAGCCAGAAGCTGCTCGGCGACGCGGACATGCTCGACGGCGAGAACCTCTACGACCCCGTCAACCTCGAGTCGCTGCACATCCTCAACAAGTCGCTCTACGCCAGCGCGCTCTACAAGCGCGACCAGCACTACATGGTCAAGGACGGCGAGGTCCTGATCATCGACGAGTTCACGGGCCGCACGCTGCCCGGGCGTCGCTGGTCGGACGGCCTGCACCAGGCGGTCGAGGCCAAGGAGCACGTCCCGATCAAGAGCGAGAACCGAACGCTCGCGACCATCTCGTTCCAGAACCTCTTCCGCCTCTACAACAAGCTCTCGGGCATGACGGGCACCGCCGACACCGAGGCGGGCGAGTTCCACAAGATCTACGAGCTCGACGTGGTGGTCATCCCGACCAACCGGCCCATCTCGCGCGACGATCAAGAGGACCTCGTCTACAAGACGGAGAAAGAAAAGTTCCGCGCCGTCGCGGCCGAGATCCTCGAGCGGCACGAGAACGGCCAGCCGGTGCTCGTGGGCACCACCAGCGTCGAGAAGTCCGAGGCGCTCGCCCGGCTGCTCAAGCGCAACAAGGTCCCCTTCAACGTGCTCAACGCGAAACAGCACGAGCGCGAGGCGTACGTCGTCGCGCAGGCGGGCCGGAAGGGCTCGGTCACGGTCGCGACCAACATGGCCGGCCGCGGCACCGACATCGTGCTCGGCGGCAACGCCGAGATGCTCGCGCGCTACGAGGTCGTCGCGAAGGCGCACGAAGAGGGCGACCAGGAGCTCCTCAACGAGCCGGAGCTGCTCGAGAACGCGGTCGAGGAGCAGGCCGACAAGTACGCCGGCATCTGCAAGGCCGAGAAGGAGGAGGTGCTCGCCGCAGGCGGCCTCGCCATCATCGGCACCGAGCGGCACGAGAGTCGCCGCATCGACAACCAGCTCCGCGGCCGCGCGGGTCGTCAGGGCGACCCCGGCCACTCGCGCTTCTACCTCTCCCTCGAAGACGATCTGATGCGGATCTTCGCCGGCGATCGCATCCAGGGGATGATGGACAAGCTCGGGATGGAGGAGGACGTCCCGATCGAGCACAAGTGGGTCTCCAAGGCGGTGGAGAACGCGCAGAAGAAGGTCGAGGAGCGCAACTTCGACATCCGGAAGCACCTGCTCGAGTACGACGACGTGATGAACCAGCAGCGCAAGAGCATCTACGCGCTGCGCAAGCAGGTCCTCGAGGGCCAGTACCGCGTCCTGCCGACCGAGGACGAGGAGAAGAAGGGCAAGAAGCCCGAGCGCATCGTCACCGAGGCCGACCCCAAGCTGCGCGACCGGGCCGAGCCCATCCTGAAGCAGATGGTGCAGATCCACGGCTCGGCGCCCTTCGAGAAGGGCGCGACGCCCGAGGAGATCCAGGCGTGGCGCCAGAAGGCGTACGAGACGTCCATCGAGGAGCTCGGCGAGCTCCGCCGCGAGCGGCTCGAGCGTGACGTCTACGAGTGGTTCGGGTGCCGCGTGCCGGTCTCGAAGCCGCTCGCCAAGGACGCGGGCGAGACGCTCGAGTACCTCGAGGACGAGGTCGCGCTCTCGCTCACCGAGCAGCGCGAGCGCCTGCTCGATCTCGTCGACGAGATCATCGGCACGCTCGTCGAGCGCGCGTGTCCGCCCAAGAAGCACTTCGAGGACTGGGATCTCGACGCGCTCCGCGGCGGCTTCCGCGAGGCCTTCGGCTTCGAGGCGACCGGCGTCGAGGAGCTGACGGACGCCGAGGACATCGCGCACAAGCTCTTCTCCGACGCGGAGGCGATCCTCCTCAAGAAGGAGAAGGAGATCGGCCCCGAGAGCTACCTGCGGCTCTTCCGCAACTACTTCCTCCGCGAGATCGATCGCCAGTGGCTCGAGCAGCTCTCCTCGATGGAGCAGCTCCGCGACGGCATCGGTCTCCGCGGGTACGGCCAGCGCGATCCGAAGAAGGAGTACAAGCGCGAGGGCTACGACCTGTTCATGGGCATGATGGAGCGCATCAAGGCGAACGTCGCGTCCCACATGTTCCGGGTCGAGGTCGTGCGCGAGGAGGACCTCAAGCGGCTCGAGGCCCAGCGCAAGGCGGAGGCCGAGGCGGTGCTCCAGCGGGGGCGCGCCGCGCACCCTGCCGGTCAGCCGCAGCAGGGCGGGGACGGCGCGTCGATCGAAGACGAGGGTCCGCGTCCGGCCTCCCGCGCCGCGCGTCGACGCGCGAAGGCCCGAGGCGCCCAGGCGGTGCCGGCGGCCAAGCCGGTCACGGTCAAGCGGGACAAGCCCAAGCTGGGCCGCAACGACCCGTGCTGGTGTGGTAGCGGCAAGAAGTACAAGCACTGCCACTACCGCGAGGATCAGCGCGCGCTCGCCGCGGCGTCGACCGAGTCCGACTCGGTGGCCGACCAGGCGCAGCAGTAGTCAGAACACCCGCGGCCACGCCGCGAGGAGCACGACGACGCACCGTCCGCCCTCCGCTTCGCCGACGCCGACGTCCGTGAAGCGGCGGTCGGTCAGCGCGGCGCGATGCGAGGGGCTCGTCCGCAGCGCGGCCCAGGCCGCGTCCCGGTCCTCGGCCCGCGCGATCGCCTCGCCCACGTGCCGCGCGCGCACCCCGGCCCGCTCGAGGCGCCGCTCGGGATCGCCGTCTTCGCTCACGTGACGCGCGCGGCCCGCCCGACAGATCTGCGCCGCGTGTCGGCCGGCCTCCCGCTCGAGCAGGCGGTTGCCACGGAGCGGTCCCACCGACGCGTGCTCCCGGAGCATGGCGACGCGGGCGCGCACGGGCTCGTCCGAGCGGACGGTCGCGCTGGCGGGCCGCTCGCCGATCACGCGCTCCGCCACCGGCCTCGGCCCCTCCGCGTCTGCCGCGACGAGCTGGACCGTCAGGGGGCGCGCGAGGTCGGCGGGCAGCTCCACCCACTCGTCGGCGCGCGCCTCCCGCTGCCAGAGCTCACCGTCCGAGGCGAGGACATGAAGGCGCGGCGACGTGAGCCCGGGGCGCAGCGAGACCCGCACGCGCCCGTCGTCGGCGAGCGAGATCTGCCCCTCGCGGGGGCCGGCGACGATCCACACGCGGCCGTCGCGTCGCGCCTCGCCGCAGATCACCGTCTCTCCGAAGCGGCTCACCGCCCGGTCGACGAAGGCGTCGCGACGCGCCTCGGTGAGCACGGCCGCGTCGAGGACCGGCGCCTCCGCTCCCTCCGCCCTGGCGATCGCGAGCACGGAGCGTGCGTCGGGGAGCGCGCCGTGGAGCGACAGCTCGGCCGCCGCGAGGGTCAACGCGGCGTCGGGCGCGCAGCGCTGCGCCCGCCCCGTCGCCGGCGTGAGGAGGAGCAGCGTCAGGAGGAGGCGGGCCACGGAACGACAGCTTCGCATCTCGCGCCGTAGAGGTCAGAATCCCGGCATGCTTCGATTCTTCGCCTCCGCCTGCGCGGCCATGTGGCTGAGCGCCTGTGCGGCGAACACCCCGCCCCCCGACGCCCAGGTCCGCGACGCGCCCGACGGTCCACGCCCCGCGCCCCAGGCCAGCCCCTCCTGCGCGGCCGCGTTCCCGGACCCGACGGTCGAGCCGACCGAGTGGATGTCGCCGATCACGCACGCCGCGACCGGGGACGTGATGACGAACGGGGCGAGCGCCGAGATCATGCTCGGCGAGGGCGGACGCCGCGTCGTGCCGCTCCGGACGAGCGTCAACCGGGCCACCTTCTCGTGCTGGCTGATCACGGTCGAGGTGCTCACCGCGGACGGCGCTCGCTTCGAGACCCCGGCTCACCCCGCGCTCAGCGAGGGAGAGGCCGACCCGCTCGTGTTCCACGTGCGCGTCGGAGACCTGGTGGACGAGCGCGCCACGGTGACGGTGCGGATCCAGGGCAACTCGAGCGAGTACTTCGAGTGGAGCCGCGAGCTCCGGCTCAGATGAGGATCAGATCGTCCTCGGTCGTGTTCTCGTCCTCGTAGCCCGAGTCGAGCAGGAGCCGCGTGTCCATCATGCGCTCCTCGCCGAGGTTGCGGACGTAGTCACCGATCTCCGGCACCGCCTCCTCGAGGCGATGGAAGATCTCCTTCGCCAGGAAGAGCACGGTGCTCTGCTTCGCCGCCGTGACCGTCGCGCTGGCCGGCTCGTCGTGCACGAGCGAGATCTCGCCGAACACGTCCCCCGGGCCGAGGCTGGCCAGGAGCACCTTCGAGCCCTGGTCGCGCTTGGACACGTCGACCTCACCGCTCAGCAGCATGAACAGCCCGCGGCCCGTCGCGCCCTCCTCGATGACGTGGACCCCCGCCGCCACGTCGTGCGCCGTGAAGCGTCGGATGAGGTCGAAGCGCTGGCGCCGGTCGAGCGGCGCGAAGAGCGGCGCGGTGGCGAGCAGGTTGTTGAGCAGCCGCTCCCGGGTGAACTTGTCCAGCGCCACCGCGACCGTCCCGACGTCGTGGCTGACCGCCGCGAGGGCCTCGCGATCGAACTCCAGCAGATCGCAGTCGGTCGCCGCGGTGACGGTCGCGGACCGCGGCGACGCGCTGACCATCGCCATCTCCCCGAAGATGGCGCCGTCGTGCAGGGTCGCGAGCCGGCGGTCGCCGCCCTGGGCGAGGTGCTTGGTCACCGCGACCTCGCCGCGCGCCAGCACGAAGAAGCTGTGACCCGGCTGACCCTCCGCGACGATCACCTCACCCGGCCGCGTGCGTCGAAGCTTCATCGCGGCGAGCACCCGCGCGAAGGCGCCCGACGGCAGCTCCGAGAACAGCGGGATGGGCGGGAGCTTCTCCGGGTAGACCTGGCCGGCCTTCGACAGGTCCGCGCCGAGCTTCTCGCAGTGCGCGACCAGCTGCGCCTGATCGGGGGTCGCGCCGAGCGTGAAGCCCTCCGGCAGCGCTCGCTCGGGATCCCCCGGCGCCAGCCGGATGCCGCGCCCGAGGCGCTCCGAGTCACGCGAGTAGAGCTCACCCAGGCTGGCGAGGAGCGACTCCAGCAGCGGCTCCAGGGTGGTGAGCACCTTGAGCGCCACCAGCGCCCGCAGCGGGTGTCCCCCATGCGCGCAGTGCCGCGCGACCGCGGTGTAGACGACCGCCGCGCGCTGGATCTCGCCGAGGGCCAGCAACGCGTCCGCGATCCGCAGGCGCGCGTCCAGGTTGATCGGCTCGAGGGTGGTCAGCACCGCGTAGCCGTGCAGCGCCTCGAGGTGCCGCCCCGCGAGGAGCGCGGCGTCGGCGTGAGCCCGCAGATCCGCGAGGGTGTTCATCCCGCGAATGGTACGCGCGAGCGGCGCGCTCGAACACCGCTTCGGAGCCTTGTCCTACCTCTGCATACACCACCGGCCATTCGGGAGGCGCTTCGGGGGCGACGGAGGTATGCTGGGCCGAACGCGCAGGACTGGAGCGGGTCGCATGAGCGACGGCAGCTTCCCACACAAGCAACCTCAGCCCGATGTCCCGGAGCCTCCTCCCAAGGAGGAGCGCGTCGGCGCACGTGTGCTCGACTTCCCGACCGAAGAGGTCACGGGGAACTCGATCGTGCCCGCGGGGACCTGGGCGGACGACGCCGCGGACGGGGCACCGGACGCGTCGACGGATCGGCTGCTGCGCCCCGCTGGCGGAGACGCGCCGGGCGGAGAGGTCGTCGAGTTCCCCCGCTCCGCGTCCACCGCCAAGCGTCGGCGCGTCCAGGCGCCGGACGTCTCCGGGACCCAGCCGACCCAGCTGCCCCGCAAGCGGGACGATGAAGAGACGGTGCAGCGCCCGCGCTTCCTCGCCTCGGAGCTGCTCCGGCAAGAATGGTGGCCCAGGACGCCGCTCGAGCGGACCAACCGCTGGGGCGCGGTGGCGGTCGGCGCGGGCGGGCTGGTCGGTGTCTTCGCCATGGGCGGCCTCGCCGGCAACGCGATCGGGCTCGCCGCCTTGTTCTTCCTCTGCGCCGCCGTCGGGCTCGCGCCGGTCGAAGCCCGGGTTCGCGGCGCCATCCTCGCCGTCGTCGGCGCGGCCGGCGCCGGCTGGGTGGCCTGGATGAGCGCGCAGGGAGACGGCGGGGCCACTCCGTTGCTCGTGGCGTGCACCGTGCTGGGCGCGTCCTCGCTGTTCTTCCGGGCGGCGCACCGAAAGAGCCGCCTGGCCCGCATACTCGTGGGCGTCGGCCTGGCCGCCGCCGCCGCGTGGCTCTTCTTCACCGGGGGGGTCGACGGCTTCGTGGTCGAGACGATGGACTGGCAGTCGTGGGTGGGCCCGACGACCCGCCTGATGCTGGTGGTGGTGCTGGTCACCGCGGTCCTCTCGTTCCTCGACCCCACGGGACACGGCGGCGCCTGGATCGCGGGCTTCGCGTTCCTCGTGTGGCTCGCGCTCCACAGCGCGGGCGCCATGGTCGTCGCGGCCTTCCCGGGGCGGGCCTTCGCGGAGCTCGACTGGACCGACGCCCGATGGGTCGCGACGCTGGCGCTGCCCTTCTTCTGCGCGGTCGCGGCGAGCGGGCTCTGCCAGGTCTGGGCGATGCTGCCGCGTCGAGGCTGACCTCGCCGATCCGTCGCGGATTGGTCGTCCGGGGAATCGCGCCCTACATTGGATCGTACACCCCAAGGTGGGGCGGCTCCCGTCCGTCCGACGACCGTCCCACCGAAGACCATGAGCAGGGGAGCGACCTTTGAAGCGACATCTCTGGATTCTCGGCCTCTTCGCGGCGGCCTTCCTCGTCATGGTGATCTTCTCCGTGAACGCGCGGACGGACGCCGATCCGACGCCGGCCGGCCTCTCCGGGCAGGTCGATCCACCCACGGGCGCGGTGCTCGTGGACCTCGACGACGACGCGAGCGCCGAGGCGCACGCAGCGGTCGCCGAGCGGCTGGCCCGCGCGATCGCGCCCTTCGGCTGGCCCTCCGGTGACGCCGCCCTCGGCGCGGAGCTGAACGACGAGGCGAACCTCTTCCGCCTCGAGCCGCCCCTGAGCGAGATCGACGACGTCATGCGCGCGCTCGCCGACGACCCGAACGTCGAGGTGGTCGAGGTCGAGCGGAGCTGGTCCCTCGAGGAGCCGGCCGCGTTCGTCCGGCCGCTCACCGCGCCGGCCCCGGCGCCGGTCGACGACCCGGATCGCTTCGTCCCGAACGACCCCTACTACCAGCACCAGTGGCACCTCGATCAGATCGGGATGCCGCGCGCGTGGACGATGTCGCGCGGCGCCGGGGTGGTCGTCGCGGTGATCGACACCGGGGTCGCGTACCGCGAGGAGGGCGGCTTCCACCAGGCGCCGGACCTCGGCCAGACCCGCTTCGTCGACGGCTACGACTTCGTGCGGAACGACGCCTTCCCCGACGACGAGCACGGCCACGGCACGCACGTCGCGGGCACGGTGGCGCAGAGCACGAACAACGGCGTCGGGGTCGCGGGCGTCGCGCCCGAGGCGACCATCATGCCGCTCAAGGTGCTCGACCGGAACGGCACGGGCGGGTGGGGCGGCATCGCGGCCGCCATCCGCTACGCGGCCGACAACGGGGCGCACGTGATCAACATGTCGCTCGGCGGCGGCAGCCCCTCCCGCGCGGTGCAGCGCGCCATCGACTACGCGCACGGCAAGGGTGTGCTCGTGGTGGCGGCGGCCGGCAACTCGAGCCGCAGCCGGGTCGAATACCCCGCGCGTCACAACCACGTCGTGGCCGTGGGCGCGGTGCGCTACGACCGCGAGCTGACCTTCTACTCCTGCTACGGCACCGGCCTCGACGTCGTCGCGCCCGGCGGCGATCTGCGGGTCGATCAGAACGACGACGGCATGCCCGACGGCGTGCTGCAGAACACGATGGTCCGCGGCGACACCGCGCGATTCGACTACCTCGCGTGGCAGGGCACCTCGATGGCCGCGCCCCACGTCGCGGGCGTCGCGGCCCTCGTCTACGCCAACGGGGTCAGCGACCCCGACTCGGTCGAGCGCATCCTGAAGCAGAGCGCGACGAACCTCGGCGACGCGCACCGCTACGGCTCGGGCCTGGTGCAGGCGCCGGACGCGCTCGCGAAGGCGACGCAGCACGGCGGCGCCGCGCGTGGCGCGGTGGCCCTCGGCCTCTCCCTGCTCCTCTTGCTCGGCCTCCGGCGCAAGGACGCGCTCGGTGTGGCGCCGGTCTCCACGACCGGCTGGGCCGTGGTCAGCGCGGGTGGCCTCGGCGTCCTGCCGTGGGCGCTGGCGGGGCTCGGCGGCTTCGGCGCCATGCTCTCGCTGGGCGCGCTCGGCTCGGGCGCGTGGTCGCTGGGCGCCTGGGGCACGCTCGCGCTCGCGAGCGCGCTGCCGATCTTCGGCGCAGTGGCGCTGGGCTACCACGTGAAGCGGCTGCGCCCGCTCCTGGTCGGGCTCGGGCTCGGCAGCGCGGCGTTCCTGGCCGTCGAGGCCCTCTGGCCGACGCTCCGGTTCGCGCTCTTGCCCGAGGCGCTCGTGGGGCCCTGGCTGCTCCTGAACGCCCTCGGGGCCCTCGGGCTCGCCGCGGTGGTCGCTCGAAAGGCGCGATAACCGACCGGAAAACCCGGGGTTCCCGTCTCGAGGCTCGGCGATCCGTCGCCGGGCCTCGACTGCGTTCGGACCCCCATGACAGCGATGTCATGGTGCGAAGCCGTCGCCGCGGCGGTATTCGTGAGGTCCCGCAGACCCGCCCATGGAATCATTGGGCTTTTCGGAAACGAGCGCGATGGCACCGCGATTGCTTCATATCAAAACGAAGATAGCGGCTGAGGCGAACCCCAACCGCTACCATCGCGCTTCACTTGCCAATCAGAGCTTCTTCGCTTAACAGCTTCGTGCTTTCTAGCAGGAGCTTTCGGAGACCGGCCGTTTCAACCCCGTCGGGCTCCCCTCCAGCTTCGCTTTCTTTCTTGGGCTGTCCGGTCTCGTCGAGCGCTGCTTCGTGGCGCTCGACCCGACTGGAACCGCTTCTTTCTTTCGAGCCTGCTTGCTTCTTCGACTTACTTACTCTTCGACAGCCTGACTTCGTAGAATCTTCCCGGGTTTCCCCGGGTCTTCCGCCCGGCGAGTGACAGCTCGCCGGGCGTTCCTTTTCCGTCTTCATCGGTCAACGGCGCCCGCTCCGAAGAGTGAAGCCGCGACTTCCCGATCAGGGTAACGCCGAGCCTCTCGGGTTGCCATGGGGGAGACGCCCCACCTCCGCCTTACATTCCTCCCACGCGAGCGCTCTGCTACCCTCGCGCCATGCTTCGTATCCTCTCGGGGTTGATGCTCGCCGTGATGGCCTCCGGCTGCGCCGCGATCAGCGACGACATGCAGCGGGCCGAGGCCACCTACGAGCAGGCGCGCTACGAGGACACGCTGATCTGGCTGCGTGACCTCGAGGACGACGCGCCGACGATGGATCTCGAGATGCGCGCCCGGTACTACTACCTGCGCGGCATGACCGAGTACCGGCTCGGGCATCGTCTCGACGCGCTGCACTACCTGGCCGTCGCGCGCGAGGTCGCGGGCGACCAGGGCGCCGGGCTCCGGCCCGAGTGGCGTCAGATCATGGACCGCACCCTCACGGAGCTCACGCCGCGCGGCATGAGCCATCGGCCGCCGGAGGCGACGTCGACGGAGGAGGAGACCGCGGGGGGCGAGGCGCCCGTCGAAGAGTCGGCGGGCCCGGACGAGGCGTCGCCGGTCGAAGAGAGCTGACCGAAGGGGCTGAACGAAGAACGGCAGAAGCCCACCCTGGGGCCCCTGCCGCTTCGGCGATCGCGCTGCGTTCGGTACCCGTCAGGGTACGGACGAGATTCGACTCAGCTCGTCCTTGGTCGCTAGCTTCTCTTTCTTCAGTTTTTGCAATCTGACTTGTTCGTCAGGATTTAGCCCCAGCCTCGATTCATACTCCGCGACCTGCGCCTTCAGCTGCTTGTGGCGCTTCTCCAGTCGCGTGATGTTCTTGTTGCTATCGATTCGGCGCTGAGACCTGCTCATGAAACCTCCGTCCAGAAACCGCCGCCCCTCGCTCTCTCGAGGGGCTCGGTGAACAGAAACTGACTGTCAAGGAAAGCCTAAGCCGTAGCGCGGGTCGGGTGACCCAAGACGGCCTCAATGGTAGCCGGGACGTGACGGGCGATCAACATCGCCTCGCAGGGACACGGCCCCGGAACAGGGAGCCTCTGCCCGGCGTTGCGCCCCGACTTGCGGGAGCCCGCTGAATGAAGGACAAGGCCCGGCAGTCGATGCGGAGAACGATGATGAAGCCCTCCCGAAAGCTGTGGACGATGCTCGCGGTCGCTTGCTCAGGCGCGGCCGTCCTGGTGGCCAGCGCGGCGGTCGAGCGCGCGGAGGCGCAGGCCCGCCCGAGCGCGGCCGAGGTCGCCTCGTGGGTGCAGACCTTCTACGACCAGACCCAGACGATGACCGCGCGCTTCGTGCAGCGGTACCGCAACCGGGTCTACGACCGGACCGACGTCAGCCGGGGCCGCGTCCGCTTCCGCAAGCCGGGCATGATGCGCTTCGACTACGACGACCCCAACGGCAAGATCGTCGTGAGCGACGGATCGAACCTCACGGTCTTCGAGCCGCCCGACCCCGGCCAGCAGCGCGGGCAGTACTACCAGCAGCCGATCAGCGACGCGCAGCTCCCCGCCGCGCTCAGCTTCCTGACCGGGACGGGCCGGCTCGACGAGAACTTCCGCTTCCGATTGCTGGACGCCTCGCGCCTCGGCTACGCGGACGGGCAGGTGCTCGAGCTGCGCAGCCGCCGTCCCACCCCGCACTACTCGCGCATCCTCCTCTTCGTCGACGACGACGAGTCGCGTCGCGGCGTCGTGCACCGGATCATGATCGTGGACTCGTCGAACAACGTGAACCGCTTCGACTTCCTCGAGCAGCGGCTCAACCGCGACGTGCCCGAGAGCGTGTTCCGGTGGCGTCCCCCGGCCGGCACCCGCCGCATCCAGCCCTGACCGCTCAGCCGCGGTAGAGCTCGAGCATCTCGAGCGCGAAGGCGAGCTCCGCCGTGAGCGCCGCGTCGTCGCTCTCGGACAGGGCGCGCTCCATCGCGGCCTGCGTCTCCGGCGCGCGGAAGAGCGCGAGCAGCGCGGCCCCCGACGCGGGGGTGCCCCGCCAGCCGGCCGGGACCTCGAGGCTCCAGAACTCGCCCTGGCCGAACCACCGCTGACTCATCGCCTCGGCGATGTCGCGCGGCGCGCCGGGACGCGCGGCCCAGCGCCGCACGAACGCCGCGGGATCGGCGAGCATGGGGGACGCCTCCTCCAGCCAGAAGATCGCGTCACCGGGCCGCGACAGGACATCGTCGGCCCACGCGTCGAAGAGCGCGCGCACCGCGCTCCGCTCGCGCTCGGGCCACGCCTCGAAGCCCGCGTCGTGCATCTTGCGGATCACCACTTCGAGCGCGAGGCCGGGGAGGCCCGCGTCCTCGCCCCGCACGACCAGCTCGAGGATGCGCGGGAGGAAGTGCGCGTAGTCGCCTTCGCTCCCCCACGTGCTCATCGCCTTGAACGGATAGCGGCCGAGGTCATCGGCGCAGAGCTCCGACACCGGCTTCGAGAGCAGCCGCGCCACCTCGTCGTCGCGCACGCAGCAAGGGCAGGCGTGCATGCGCTTGGGCGCCGGGCGACGCGCGAACGCGGCGTAGAGGTCGTCGACGGCGGCGTCGATCACGGCAGGTTCCGTTCGAGGAGATCTTCGATGCGCGGCGCGAGGACCTCCCACGTGAAAGCCTCGCCGATCTCGCGCGCCGCCGCCGCCTTCGATCGGCGCGCCCCCGGCTCGAGCGCGCAGGCGCGGAGCGCGCGGCGGAGGGCGTCGACGTCCGCGGGAGGGACCAGCCAGGCGCTCTCCTCGTCGAAGAGCTCGGCCACGCCGCCGCTGGCGCTCGCGACCACGGGCAGGCCGGCCCGCGCCGCCTCGAGCACCACGGTCGGGGTCCCTTCGGTGCGGCCGCTCGACAGCTCGATGGAAGGCAGCACCAGGGCGTCCGCCGCGGCGAAGAGATCGGCCTTGTCGCGCCCCGTTCGGACCCCCAGGAACCGAACGCGGGCGCGTCGCTGCGCCGCGCGGCGGGCGAGCTCGAGCTGCGACGGTCCCTCGCCCGCGATCACGAGCTGGACTCCGGCGTCGCCGCCGATCGCGTCGATCGCGTGGCGCAGCCCCTTGATGGGCACGAGCCGACCCACCGACAGCAGGGTGAAGCGGTCGAAGCGCAGCCGCTGTCGGAGCGCGCGCCGTGAGGCCGACGGCGGCTCGAGCTCCACCCCCATCGCGCTCGCGTGCGCGCGGCTGGCCAGCCGAGCCCGCGGCACCGGAGCCAACAGGTGGAGGAAGCGCTTGCGGAGCGCGTTGGACGCGAACCACAGCTCGTCCGCGCTCGCGCCCACGCGCGCGGCGATCCGGCCCGACAGCGGGAGCCTCGCCATGAGGTGCACGTCCGCCGAGTGGAGGACCGCGAGGTGCGGCCGCTCGCCTCGCACCCTGCCCGCGACGAGCGCCGACGGCAGCGCCCAGTGGCTCACGAGCGCGTCCCAGCTCTGCGCCCGGGCGCGGGTCTCCTCGAGCAAGGCGCGGGGGAAGCTCAGCAGGCCAGGCCAGGCGCGCGGGTCGCGGCGCACGTTGTCGGGGACGCCCGCGCCGTAGAAGGTGCGCAGGCCCGCCCCGTAGTCGATCCACCGAAGCGTCACGCCCGGGTCGGTGAGCGGCGCCTCGCCCGCCGCGGGCTTCGGCGCGAGGACCTCCAGGGTGTGCCCCCGCGCGGCGAGCGCGCGCGCCATGCCCCGCACGAAGACGCCCGCCACGTCGCCCTCGAAGCGCGGGTAGCTCGTCGTCAGCACTCCGATCCGCATGGCCCGGAGAGTGTGCGCGGCTCAGCGCCGGTCGGCCACGAAGACCCGACGCGCGAGCCCGAGGCCGAGCACGAGGGGGAAGCTCAGCAGCAGGTCCTGCGTGCGGATGCCGCTCTCCTCGTCCGCGTAGACGGGGCGCACGGGGACGTCGCGCACGCGGAGCCGCGCCACCGCGAGCCGGGACAGGAGATCGTTCGGGTAGCCGTAACGGGGCCAAAGGCGCTGCAGCTGGACGCGGTCGGCCACGCGGCGGTGCATGGCGGTGTAGCCGCACTGCGAGTCGTAGACATCGAGCCCGGTGACGAGGCGGGTCAGGGCGCTCAGCGCGTGGTTGCCGACCAGCCGATGCAGCGGCATCGCGCTCAGCGCCTCGGGGTGCGAGAGGCGGTTGCCCTTGACGTAGTCGGCCTCACCGCGGGCCACGGGCTCCACCACCGCGCGGAGATCGGCCGGGTCCATCTGCGCGTCGCCCGCCATCACGGCGGCGACGTCGGCGCCGTCCTCGAAGGCGCGCCGATAGCCGGTCACGATGGCCGCGCCGACGCCGCGGTTCACCGCGTGGCGGACCACCGAGACGCGCGGGTCCCCGAAGCCCTCGGCGCGCGCCGCCGTGTCGTCACGCGAGGCGTCGTCCACCACGACCACGCGATCGATCCACGTGGGGATCGACGCGAGGGTTCGCGCGATGAGTCGAGCCTCGTCGTGGGCGGGCACCACGACGGCGATGGTGGCGCCGTGCAGCATGGCGGCGGGCGAGCCTACTCGACGGTGACGGTCTTCGCGAGGTTGCGCGGCTGATCGACGTCGGTGCCTTTGAAGTCGGCCACGTAGTAGCTGTAGAGCTGGAGCGGCAGCACGGTGAGGAAGGGCGTCAGCTCCTCGCGCACCATGGGGATCTCCACCAGGTCGTGGGCCACCTCGCGCGCGTCCTCGTCGCCCTCGGTCGCCACCGCGATGACCTGTGCCTCGCGCGCCTTCGCCTCCTGGAGGTTGCTGAGCGTGCGCTCGTACCAGCTGTCCTTCGGCGCGAGCACCAGCACCGGCACGTTGCTGTCGATGAGCGCGATCGGCCCGTGCTTCATCTCGCCGGCCGCGTAGCCCTCGGCGTGCACGTAGCTGATCTCCTTGAGCTTGAGCGCGCCCTCGAGCGCGATGGGGAAGTTCAGCCCGCGCCCCAGGAACAGCACGTCCCGCGCCTCGCTGTAGCGCTTGGCCAGGTTCGCCACGAGCTGACGGGTGCCGAGCAGCACGTCGCGCATCAGGTGCGGCAGGCGCGCCATGTCCTCGACCAGCTCCCCCGTCTCCGCCTCGCTCAGGACGCCCCTGCGCCGGCCGAGCCAGACCGAGAGCATCAGCAGGTTGGCGAGCTGCGTGGAGAAGCACTTCGTCGAGGCCACGCCGATCTCGGGGCCCGCGTGCGTGTAGAAGGCCGCGTCGCTCATGCGCGGGATGGCGCTGCCGATCACGTTGGCGATCGCGAGCACCTTCGCGCCGCGCTCCTTCGCCTCCTTCGCCGCGACGAGGGTGTCGAGGGTCTCGCCCGACTGGCTCACCGCGATGACGAGGTCACCCTCGCCGACGATGGGCATCCGGCCGCGGAACTCGCTCGCGAGCTCGACCGTGGTCGGCACCTTGGCGAGCTTCTCGATGAAGTAGCGCCCGGTCATCGCCGCGTGATGGCTCGTGCCGCAGGCGAGCAGGTAGACGCGCTTGATCTCTCTCGCGTCCTCGTCGCTGAGGCCGATCTCGTGGCCGTTGATGTCGCCGTTCTCACGATCCAACCGGCCGCGGAGCGTGTCCTCCATCGCGCGCGGCTGCTCGTGGATCTCCTTGAGCATGAAGTGCTTGTAGCCGGCCTTCTCGGCCATCACGGGCGACCAGTCGATGTGTCGCGGGGCGCGATCCACCGCCACGCCTTCGATGGTCGTGATGACCGCCTCGTCCTTGGTGAGCACGGCCATCTCGCCGTCCTCGAGGAAGATCATCTTGCGCGTGTACGGCAGAAGCGCGGGGATGTCCGAGCCGGCGAACATCTCTCCGTCGCCGATGCCGAGCACCAGCGGCGAGGCGCTCTTGGCCACCACCAGCCGGTCGGGCTCGGCCTCGCTGAGCACCGCGAGCGCGTACGCGCCGTGGACCTCGGAGAGCGCCTTCCGGACCGCGGCCTCGATGTCGAGGCCCTCCCTGACCTGCTGATCGATGAGGTGCGCGACGATCTCGGTGTCCGTGTCCGAGAGGATCTTCGCGCCGCGCTCCTTCAGGCGTGCGCGGAGCGAGAGGTGGTTCTCGATGATCCCGTTGTGGACCACCGCGACGCCGCCGATCAGGTGCGGGTGCGCGTTGACCTCGGACGGCCGGCCGTGGGTCGCCCAGCGGGTGTGACCGATGCCGATCTGCCCGGTGGGCTTCTTCTCGTCGATGGCCTTCTCGAGGTGGCGCAGCTTGCCGACGGCGCGCACCACCCGGATGCTCTCGCCGTCGTAGATGGCCGTGCCCGCCGAGTCGTACCCGCGGTACTCCAGACGCTTCAGGCCATCGAGGAGGATGGGGGCGCACTCTTCGTCCCCGACGTAGCCGACGATTCCGCACATGTTCTTCGCTGCTCCTGGCGCTTTCAGCCCAAGCCCTTAGTCGCGGGCGGGGCCGCCGCACCATACGATGTGTGGCGCGGACGCGCCCGACGTTCGAAGGCGAACGCAGACGGCCCGGACCCTCCCGACGGAAGGACCCGGGCCGCTCATTCCCTGGAACCGACTCTATTCGGCGTCGGCCGCGGGGAACGTCTCGATCTCGTTGCCGTCCGTGTCGATGACCCGCACCCGCCCGTAGCGGCGGAGCGGCTGCACGATGTCGGCGGCCTTGCCCACCGCGACGATGATCGCCCGGTCGGGGCGGATGTACTGCTCCGCCGCCGCGTGCGCTTGCGCCGCCGTCACCTCGCGGATGGCCGAGCGGTAGCCGTCCCAGTAGTCGTCGGGGAGGTCGTAGACCCGCAGCTCCTCCACCATCGCGGCGACGCGGCCCGCCGTCTCGATCTGCAAGGGGAAGGAGTCGCTGAGATAGCTCTGCGCGTCCCGCACCTCGTCCGCGGGCGGCTCCTCGGCCACGATGCGATCGAGGTGCTCGACGAAGCCGGCCATGGCCTCCTCGGTGACCTCGTTGCGCACCGCGGCGAAGGCGACGAACGGGGCGACCTGCGCCCGCTCCGCCACCTGGCTGTAGGCGCCGTAGGTGAGGCTCCGCTGCTCTCGCAGATCCATGAACAGGCGCGACGCGGCCGAGCCGCCCAGCACCTGGTTGGCGACCTGGAGCCGGACGAAGTCGGGGTTGCTCCGCGCGAGCGCGAGGTTGCCCACGTAGATCACCGACTGCACCGACTGCGGCCGGTCGACCACGAGCACCTCACGCTGCGCGCGCTGCGGCGGCTCGGGGTAGGTCGTCTCGGCCACGTCCCGGCGGCGCCAGCCGCGGAAGGCGCGCTCGGCGGCCTGTTGCACGGCCGCCGGCTGGACGTCTCCGACCGCGACCAGGAAGGCGTTGTTCGGGACGAAGTTCGCGCGGTGCCAGCTCTGGAGGTCGCGGCGCGAGATGTCGCCGATGGCCTCCATCGTCGTGTCCACGTGCGCGTAGGGGTGGTTGCCGTAGAGCTCGCGGTAGAGCTCTCTGCGCGCGAGGTAGCGCGGCTGCTGGGACGACAGCGCCAGCCGGTCGCGCTCGCGCTGCTTGAGGCGCCGCAGCTCCGTCTCGCTGAAGCGCGGGTTGCGGGCCACCTCGGCGAGCAGGTCCATCGCCTCGTCCAGGTGCTCCGACAGCGCCCGGACCATGATGTAGACGTTCGCCTCGTCCGAGCCGACGTAGAGGTTGGCGCCGAGGAACTCGATCGCCTCGGCGAGCTCCGCGCTCGAGCGCTGGCGGGTGCCCTCCTTCAGCATCTGCGCGACGAAGTGCGCGAGGCCGGGGAGGTCCGCGGGGTCCTGCGCGCTGCCGCTCCGGATCACGAGCCGCAGGTACACGAGCGGCAGATCGCCGAAGCGAACGGTGTTGACGTCGAGCCCGGCCGCGTCGGCGCGCGCGATGTCCGGGAACTGAACGTCCCGCGGCGGGCCGCTCTCCGGCGGGGGCTGGCGCGGGGGCGCCTCGCGGACCACCTCGACGACCGTCTCGTCGCCGGTCGTCTCGTCGCCCTCGTCCGGCGTGGCGCCGGGACCGCAGGCGAGCATGCTCAGGGCCGTCAGGCCGATCAGGGCGCGCTTCACTGCTCGCCTCCTTCTTCTTGCTGGGCTTCCTGCGGGGAAGCCTCTTGCTGCTGCGGCGGCTGGGGGACCACGTCGAGCACGGTGCGGTTGGTCTCGGTGAAGTACTGGCCGGCGACGCGCTGGATGTCCTCGCGGGTGACCGCCATGTAGCGCGCCATCTCCTCACGGATGAGCGCGGCGTCGTCGTAGTAGAGCTCGTACTCCGCCAGGCGCTGGCTGCGCTGGAGGTTGGACTGGAGGCCGAAGATGAAGCTCGAGCGGATGCGGTTCTGGGCCTTCTGCAGCTCGCGCTCGGTCACGCCGCGGCGGGCCACGTTCTCGATCTCGCGGAAGATCACCGCCCGCGCCTCTTCGCCGGTGTGGCCCTCGCTGAGGATCACCCAGGCGCTGAAGAGGTCGGGCCCGCGACGGTCGTCGGTGCCGATGAAGATCTCCTGCGCGAGCTCCTGCTCCTTGACCAGCTCCTGGTAGAGCCGGGACGACTCACCGTCGCCGAGCACCAGGCCCATCATCTCGAGCGCGTAGTGGTCGGGCTCGCGGTTCTGCGGGATGTGCCACGCGACGTGGAACGCAGGGCGCTGGGCGAGGGGGTCGTGAATGGTGTCCACGCGCTCCGAGGTCTGCGGCGCGAGGTCGCCCGGCGCGTACGTGGGCACCTCGCCCGAGGGGATCTCACCGAAGTAGCGGCGCACCAGCGCCATGGCCTCCTCGGGGTCGAAGTCGCCCGCGATGCTGAGCACCGCGTTGTTCGGCTTGTAGTAGGTGTCGAAGAACTGCTGCACGGCCGACAGCGGCGCGTTCTCGAGGTCCGCGATGTCACCGATCGTCGAGTGCGAGTAGGGCCAGTAGTCGCCGTACGCGAGCTCGTTGATGCGCAGGAAGCTCATCGAGTAGGGCTGGTTGCGGTAGCTCTGGCGCCACTCCTCCATCACGACCTGCCGCTGGTTCTCGAAGTTCTCCTCGGTCACCG
Organism: Sandaracinaceae bacterium; assembly: GCA_040218145.1. Classification (GTDB taxonomy): domain Bacteria; phylum Myxococcota_A; class Polyangia; order Polyangiales; family Sandaracinaceae; genus JAVJQK01. The sequence goes on from JAVJQK010000112.1 coordinate 23,022, forward strand.
CGAGCGAGCGCATCCGGTCGGCCTCGAGCCAGAGCCCGAGCGCGAGCTCGTTGCTCGGGAGGGTCTCGAAGTAGTTGGTGCGATCGTGACTGGTGGTGCCGTTGAGGGAGCCGCCGCGGTTCATGATCAGCGAGAAGTGCTCGCCCTTGGCCACGTTCTCCGAGCCCTGGAACATCATGTGCTCGAAGAGATGAGCGAACCCGGAGCGGCCGCGCTCCTCGTTCCGCGAGCCGACGTCGTAGTAGACGCTGACGGCGACGGTCGGGACGGTCCGGTCGGGGCTCATGACCACGCGCAGTCCGTTGTCGAGGCGCTCGCGCTGGATGGGGAGGCTCGCGAGCGGCGTCTGCGCCTCGGCCTCGTCGGCTTGCTGTGCCGCGGCGAGACCTCCCAGCAGCATCTGGCCGCCGAGGCAGAGCGCTCCGAGGCCGAGGGCGCCGAGGCAGAGGCCTCTCACGCCGAGGCTCCCCGCCATCGATTGGATCTTCTTCATGCCGGTCCTTTCGCGAAAGGGCACATGGGGTCGCCGCGCGCCCCCGCAACCCCGAGCGGTCCTACCATGGGGTGACGTACGAGAGTAGGGGGCGATCTGCGCGCGTCGTGCTTGACGCTGCGGCGACCCAGGCCCTAGCCTGGTCAGCCCTTTTCTCCGAGGTCCAGATGACCGCCGCCGTTCTCTCCATCGGTACCGAGCTCACGCGCGGCGAGCTCACGAACACGAACGCGAGCTGGCTGTCCGAGGAGCTGACCGCGCTCGGATGCACGGTGGTCGAGCAGGTCGCGGTCGGCGACGACATCGAGACCATCGGCGCGGCGCTGAAGCGCCTCAGCGCCACGCACACCCTCATCGTCGCCACCGGCGGGCTCGGCCCCACCACCGACGACCTGACGGCCGAGGCGGTCGCGCGCGTGGCCGGGGTCCCTCGGTCGCGGCACGAGCCGTCGCTGCGCATGATCGAGCGCCGGTTCGCCGCGGTGGGCCGCGTGATGAGCCCCTCGAACGCCAAGCAGGCCGACCTCCCCGACGGAGCGGACGCGCTCGAGAACCCGGTGGGCACGGCGCCGGGCTTCGCGATGACGCTGGGCGCGTGCCGCGCCTGGTTCCTCCCCGGCGTGCCGCACGAGATGAAGCGGCTCTTCGCCGACCACGTGCAGCCGGCCGTGTCCCGCTCGGTCGAGCGCACCACGCATCAGGTACATCTGCGCACCTTCGGGCTCGCGGAGTCGAAGGTCGGCGAGCTGCTCGAGGGCGTCGAGGCCGCGTACGAAGGCTTGACCCTCGGCTACCGCGCGAGCTTCCCCGAGATCGAGGTCAAGCTCCTGGCGCGGGCCGAGACCGAGGCGCGCGCCGAGGAGATCGCGCGGGCGGCCGAGTCCGAGGTCCGCACGCGCCTCGGGGACGCCGTGTTCGGCACGGGCGAAGAGCGCTACCCGGTCTACGTGGGGCACGTCCTCCGCGAGCGCGGCATGACCATCGCGCTGGCCGAGAGCTGCACCGGCGGCATGGTGGGCTCGCTCATCACCGACGTGCCGGGCAGCTCCGAGTACATGCTGCTCAGCGCGGTCACCTACGCGAACGCGGCCAAGACCAAGGTGCTGGGCGTCGGCGCGGAGATCCTGCGCGGCCACGGCGCCGTGAGCAGCGAGTGCGCAGCGGCGATGGCCGACGGAGCGCGTCGCCTCGCCGACTCGGACCTCGCGGTCGCCATCACGGGCATCGCCGGCCCCGGGGGCGGCACGGAAGACAAGCCGGTGGGCACGGTCTTCATCGCGGTCGCGCGTCGTGAGGGCGAGACGGTCACCCAGGCGCACGCGCTCGGCGGCGATCGGTGGCGCATCCGGCGCCTCTCGGCCTACCTCGCCCTGCGTGAGCTCGTCCGGGCCGCGAAGGGCGCCTGACCGGGGCGCCTTCGGAGCGTCGGCGTGATATCCCTGAGTCGTGGGTGACGAAGAGGGGGTGTCGGTCGCGATCGCGCACGCGATCCTCGACGCGCTGCGGGATCAGGGCGTGGACGTCGACGCGACCCTGGCCTCGGCGGGGATCGCGCCGGCCGACCTCGAGGACATGGACGGCCTGATCTCGGTCGCCCGCGAGGAGGCGCTCTGGCACGAGGCCATCCGGCGGGGCGGCGAGGACATCGGCCTCCACGCCGCGCGCAGCCTCCAGCGCGGGCGGTTTCGGGGGCTGGAGTTCGCGGTCCGCTCCGCTCCGTCCTTGCGGGACGGCTTCGCGGTCCTCGTGCGCTTCGACACCCTGCTGCACGGCCGAGAGATCTTCAGCGTCGAGGGGGACGACGACGGGGGGCTCCGGCTCGTCTACCAGTCGCCTCACGAGGAGGACCCGCATCGGCGCGTGATGTCGCAGTTCGCGATGCTCGGGACGCTCGAGCTGGCGCGGAGCGCGACCGGCGTGCCCCTCGTGCCGCGCGGGGTGGAGCTGCGTCAGCCCACGGCGCGGAACGCACCCGAGCTGGGCCGCGCGTTCGGGGTCGAGGTCACGCTGGGCGCGGAGCGCGACGCCATCGAGTTCGGCCCAGAGCAACTCGCGTTGCCCATGCTCGACGCCGACCGCGAGCTCGCGAGCACGCTCGAGCGCTACCTGGAGCGCGAGGTCGAGGGGCGTCAGCGCGACGACCGCCTCGAGGGGCGGGTGCGGCGGGAGATCGGGCGGCAGCTCACCGCGGGCGGCGTGTCGCTCGAGGCGGTGTCCGAGCACCTCGAGATCTCGCCGAGGGCGCTCCAGCGGCGGCTGGCCGACCAGGACACGTCCTACCAGGAGCTCCTCGACGAGACCCGCCGCGAGGTCGCCGAGCAGCTCCTCCGCCAGGAGGGCGTCAGCATCGCGGGCGCGGCGTACCTGCTCGGCTACTCCGAGGTCTCGGCGTTTCATCGGGCCTTCAAGCGCTGGACGGGCCTCACGCCGGGCCGGTTTCGCCGCGTCTCGTCGCGATCTGCATGAGCTGGGTCGCCTCCGGTCAATGAAGCCCGGTCGCCGGCCCCTCATGTTGTTCGTGCCGTGCGCTGCCACCTCGCGACCCTGGGCGAAGCCTTCGACGACGTCGGTCTCGGGCTCCTGCTCTCCTGTGACGACGGGCGCACGCACGTGAACTCCACGGCCGCCTTTCTCCTCCACGCGCGCGGAGACGACGCGGTCGCGCTCCTCGCGCGAGCGAGCGGCCGTAGCCGCGCCGCGGTGGAGCGCTGGCTCCGGGCGGCGCGATCCGGCGTCGCGCGGTCGCTGACCTGGAGCGAGCCGCTGCCCTGGGGGGGACACGTGGTCGTCTCGGCGCGGGTCCGCCACCCCTTCGGCGGCATCGAGGGCTGCTCCGGCGTGGTGCTCGAGGACGTGGCGGCGGTGCTGGGCCAGCAGAAGGAGCTGGACGCGCTGCGCGCCGAGAACGAGCGCCTGCGAGCGAAGCTGGAGGGGGACGCCTCGGGCGTCCTGCGACGGCTCGACCCCGAGCAGATCGCCGAGTAGGACTACTTGGTCACATGTCGGCGGATGATCGCGACGGACAGTGGTTTCGGGCGCGCCGCGACGATGAAGGAGGGGCTTTCAGCCCCTTCGAAGAGGAGCGACGCGCCCGGAGCCGCTGAACGAGCGAGGGCCGTCGTAAATGTGACCAAGTAGTCCTGGCGCACTGGCGCGCCGTCCCGCCGGCGAGGCGCGCGCAGTCATCTTCGCCGGACACTGCAGAAGCGACGCGAAAGCCGACCGCCCCTTCGCTACAGTCGCGTGCGATGAGCTCCCCTCTGGACCGGTTGGTGGACGACATCGTCCGATGGCTTCGCGACGACGCGCAGGAGACGCTGGGGAGGCTTCGCGGCGACCCGGACGCGAGCCCTCCCCTCGTCGTGCTCGAGCGTCACGCGGCGCTGCGCGGCCCGCGCGCGCAGGAGCGCTTCATCGAGAGCGTGGAGCGGGGCCTCCTGGAGGGCGAAGAGCGGACGAGGGTGGCGGGCTGGCTCCGCGAGGCCCACGCCGCGGTCGGTCGAGCCCGCGCCGCCGATCGCGTCGACGCGGCCTGGGCCGCCCCGCTGCCGCACGACTCGGATCATCTCCCTCCCGCGGAGGTCCTCGAGCGGGGGCTCCGCGCCTCCGACCGCAAGACCCGCGCGCTCGCCGCGCGCTCGCTCGAGCCCTTCTTCGAGCGCCTCCACGCGGCCCAGCGACGCGGCCTCGCGGATGTGGAGGAGTCCCTCGACGAAGCGCGCTGGTTGACGGAGGAGCTGTCGGAGGCGACCAGCATCGACGGCAACGGAAGCGGAAGCGGAGACGGAAGCGGGAGCGGGAGCGGAGGCGGGAGCGGGAGCGGAAGCGGAAACGGAGGCGGGAGCGGAGGCGGAAGCGGAAGCGGAAGCGGAAGCGGAAGCGGAAGCGGAAGCGGAAGCGGGAGCGGAAGCGGACTCGGAGACGGACTCGGAGGCGGCGGCGGAAGCGGCGGCGGAAGCGGAAACGGAGGCGGCGGCGGAAGCGGAAGCGGCGGCGGAAGCGGAAGCGGCGGCGGAAGCGGAGGCGGAAGCGGAAGCGGGACCCCGACCGGTCCAGCGCTCCTCGCCGAGACCACCGACGCCTGGGACGAGCTGCGGGAGCGGGTGGCGCACTCGGTCGGCGGGATCGAGGACTGGATGGATCTCGGCCACGCGCTGCGGGCGCCGGAGCTCGACGACCAGTTCGATCGCGCGCGGCGCTTCCGGCGGCTCGCGCTTCGCTTCGACGCCATCGGGGGCAAGGAGGCGCTCTCCGCGCGCGCCCGGGTGGTGGAGCCCGCGCAGCCGGGGCTCCGCGGGACGCGCGTGGTGGCGCTGGACGTGCCGCGGCAGGTGCGGCTCGTGCCCGGGCGCGAGCTGGGGCTGAGCTCCGAGCGCGACGCCGCCATCGCCATGGGCCGCGCGCTGGCGCTGTCGTGGACCCATCCTGCCCTCCCCCCGCTCCGGGCGCAGCCTCGAGGCGAGACGGTCGGGCGCGCGCTCGGCGGCCTCTTCGCGCACCTCTCGAGCGAGCCGGCGCGGCTCGCGAAGGAGGGCGTCGGGAGCCAGCGCGATCAGCGCGTGATCGCGGAGCGGTGGCTGGCGCTCGAGCTCTTCGCGCTGCGCACCGGCGAGGCCGCCGAGCTGCTGCGCCCCCACGTCGGCGCGCGCAGCCTGCGCGAGCGGGCCGAGGACGCGCTCCGGGGCGCGTGGGGCGTGGAGCTGCCGCCGGCGCTCGCCTCGTGCTTCGCCGTGCATCTGGGGCCCCACCCGGGCGCGTCGGCCCGCGCGCAGCGCTGGGTCGCGCCTCTCTACGTGGCCATGCGTGAGCGCTACGACGAGGACTGGTGGCGGAACCCGCGGAGCGCCGAGCCCATCCGGGCCGCGTGCGAGCGGGGCGCGGAGCTCGACGTCGAGGGCTGGGCGGCGGAGCTCGACGCGACGGGCGACGCGGGCTGGGCCCAGCGCCTCGCCGAGCGGCTCTGACCGCCTTCCACGGGCTGCCGGCGGGGATCCGAGCTAGCCTCCCCGGCTCATGGACGTGTCGATTCACGCAGAGCGAAGGCAGAGGTTTCTCGAGGCGATGGGTGAGCGGTCCGTCGCGGTGCTGGCTTCGGCGCCGGTGGCGATCCGCAACAACGACGTCGAGCACGAGTACCGGCAGGACAGCGATCTCTACTGGCTCACCGGGCTGGACGAGCCGGACTCCGTGCTCGTGCTCAGCACCGCCCACGACGAGCACGACGCGGTGCTCTTCGTTCGCCCGCGCGATCCGTCGCGGGAGGTCTGGGACGGTCCGCGGACCGGCGTGGACGGCGCGGTCGAGGCGCTCGGCGCGACCGCGGCGTTCGAGATCTCGGAGCTGGGCGAGAAGCTCGCCGGGTACCTCGAGAACGCGGAGACCCTGCACTACCGGCTCGGCCTCGACGCCGACATGGACGCCCGCATGCTGAAGGCGCTCGAGCAGGCGCGCCGCCGGCACCGCTACGGCAAGGACTTCCCGACCCACATCGTCGACCCCGGCGCGTGGCTGCACGAGCGACGGCTCCGCAAGGACGCAAGCGAGCTGGACCACATGCGCGCCGCGGCGGAGGTCACGCGCGACGCCCACCTCGCGGCCATGCAAGTCGCCCTGCCCGGCCGCCACGAGTACGAGGTCGAGGCCGAGATCCTCCGGGTGTTCCGCGCGGGAGGCAGCGAGCGCCCCGCCTATGGCCCCATCGTCGGCAGCGGCCCGAACGCCACCATCCTGCACCACCGGAAGAACGACCGGCTGATGCAGGAGGGCGAGCTGCTCCTGATCGACGCGGGCTGCGAGCTCGACTACTACGCGTGCGACGTCACGCGCACGTTCCCCATCTCCGGCACCTTCAGCGCCCCCCAGCGCGCGCTCTACGAGGTGGTCCTGGACGCGCAGGAGCGCTGCATCGCGGCGGTGAAGCCGGGCGCGACGGTCGAGGCGCTGCACGCCGTCGCGGTCCGCGCGCTGACCGAGGGGCTCGTCCGGCTCGGCCTCGTCGAGGGCCCGGTCGACGCGGCCATCGAGGAGGAGCGCTACAAGCCCTTCTACATGCACCGGACGTCACACTGGCTGGGCATGGACGTGCACGACGTCGGCCTCTACTACCACCACGGCGAGCCGCGCCCGCTCGAGCCCGGCTTCGTGCTGACGGTCGAGCCGGGGCTCTACGTGGGCGTCGACGCCGAGGTCGACGCGCAGTGGCGAGGCATCGGCGTGCGCATCGAAGACGACGTGCTGGTCACCGAAGACGGGCACGAGAACCTGACCGCCGCGATCCCCAAGGATCCGGACGAGATCGAGCGCGTGCTCGCCGCGCGCTGACAGAAAAGAAAGCCAGGACTCGCGTGCCCGAAAGACGGAACGGATTCGGGCCGCGAGTACCGGTCGCTCAGGGGCGCGGGCCGAAGATGGCCGTGCCGACCCGCACGCTCGTGGCGCCCTCGGCGATGGCCGCCTCGAGGTCCGCGCTCATGCCCATCGAGAGCTCCGCCAGCCCGCGCGCCTCGGCGAGCGCCCGGAGCGCCGCGAAGTGCGGGCGCGCCGCCTCGGGGTCGTCCACCGCCGGCGGGATGGTCATCAGCCCACGCGCCTCGAGGTGCGCGGCGCTCGCGACCGCGTCGAGGATCGCGTCCAGCGCCTCGGGGGCGCAGCCGGACTTCTGGGCTTCGCCGGCCACGTTGACCTGCACGAGCACGGGCAGCACGAGCCCCGCGCTCGCCGCTCGCTTGTCGAGCTCCGCCGCCAGCCGCTCCGAGTCCACGGTCTCGACCACCATCCCCGGCCTCGCGAGGAGCTTCGCCTTGTTGCGCTGCAGGTGCCCGATGAAGTGCCAGCGCGCGCCGTCGAGGTCGGCGAGCGCGTCCGCCTTCTCGACCAGCTCCTGCACGTAGTTCTCGCCGAAGACGCGCTGACCCGCGGCGTACGCCTCCCGCACCCGCTCGGCGGGGTGGCGCTTGGACACGGCCACCAGGGTCACCCCCGCCGGATCCCGCCCGACGCGCGCGCAGGCGTCGGCGATGCGATCGCGCACCCGCGACAGTCCGTCTCTCACGCTCACGGCCACTCCCCGAGCGCGCCGTGGCGCTCCAGCAACGCGAGGGTCTCGTGCGCGGGCAGCCCCACGACGTTCGAGTAGGACCCCTCGATGCGCTCCACCAGCCCCGCGCCGATGCCCTGCACCGCGTAGGCGCCCGCCTTGTCGAGCCCCTCGCCCGTCGCCGCGTAGCGCGCGATCCGCGCCTCGCTCAGCGTCGCGAAGCGCACGCGTGTGCTCACCGCGATCGACTCCAGCAGCGCGCCGTCTCGCGCGAGCGCGACGCCGGTCGTGACCTCGTGCCAGCCCCCGGAGAGCCGACTGATCATCGCCCGCGCCTCGGACTCGTCGGCGGGCTTGCCGAGCGCCTCGGCGCCGAGCACGACGACGGTGTCCGCCCCGAGCACCGCGGCGCCGGGGCGTGAGAGAGACACCTCGCGCGCCTTGTCGCCGGCGAGCCGCGTCGCGAGCGCGACCGCGCCTTCCCCCTCCCGGGGGTCCTCGGGCGCCTGGCTCGGCTGCACCTCGAACGCGAGCCCGAGCGTCTCGAGGATCTCCCGCCGCCGCGGGGAGGCCGAGGCGAGCACGAGCGTCACGCCTCGCCCCGCTCCTCGAGGTAGCGCCGGTAGCGTTTGACGTAGGTGCGGCTGACCTGCGCCGAGTCGAGCCGGAGGAACTTGGCCAGCTCGGTCACGAAGCCGCGCACGTAGACCGGCGCGGGCAGGAGCGCGAAGGAGTCGCCTTCGATGGCCTCGAGGTAGCTCAGGCCGACCTTGGTGCGCGCGCTGATGTCGCGCAGCTCGACGCCCTGCGACTCGCGGACCTGCCGGATGAGCGGGCCCGAGAACTCCGTGTCGGGGGTGATGGGCGGCGGCGGCGGCAGATCGGCGGCGCGTCGGGCCGCGGAGGGGCGGTCGATCTCCTCCTCCTCCTCCATCGGGAACACGCTCAGCTCGTAGGGGCGGCGGCGGGCCGGGTCGAGCAGCACGTCGAAGGCCTCCTCGAGGCGGGTGCGCACCTTGTCGAGCTCGTCCGCGGTGAAGAGGCCGTAACAGGCGAGCGCCTCGATCGAGTAGATCTCGCGCATGCGCTTGAAGGCGCGGCGCACCTCCTCGTCCGTGGCGCCGCGCTCGACCTCGAGCAGGTCGTGGTGACTCTCGGGCGGCACGGTGCGCTCGCGACGGCGACGCGCCTTGCCCGACTCCAGGCTGAGCAGGCGCCGCGCGATCTTCTCCACGCTCTTGGCGCTCTTGCTGCCCGGGCTCTCGATCAGCAGCAGCCGCCGGTTCCGAACGCAGCTCCAGACGGTGTCGTCGTAGTCGATGTGGCCGAGGTAATCGATCCCGAAGCCGAGCCGGCGACGCCCCGCCGAGCGCATCGCTTCGCCCAGCTCGAGGTCCGCGCGGAGCCGGGTCTGGTTGAGCACGACCGCGGGCGAGAAGGACTCCATCCAGTCCCGGACCGACTCCGCCAGCGGGTCGCCGTCGTCCTCGAGCCGGCGCCAGAGATCCAGCGGCGACGGCGCGCCGCCCAGCTCGCGCACCTTGGCGAGCAGCGCGCGGCGGGTCTTCTCGTCCTGGACCTTCGTCCGCAGGAAGCGCACGAACGCGTGCCGCATGAAGCGATATGTATTGTCGATCGCCGTCGGCTCGGGCAGCGTCACGAAGACCGCGAGGTCCGACTCGAGGTGGAAGTCGATCAGCGTGCTCGCGGTGCCGGAGCCCACGTCGGCCACGACGTAGTCCGCGTCGAGCCCGCGCAGCATCGCGGTGAGGTGGGCGCGCCGCGTGCGCCGGGCCTCCCCCCGCCGCGGCACGTCGAGCCCCGCGTGCAGGAGCGACAGCCCCGGCACGGGCGTCTCGAGGAGCGCGAGCCCGGTGTCTTCGCGGTCGGACTCCTCGAGGCTGGGAGGCGCCGGCATCCACGGACGCGGGCGCTCGACGCCGAGCATGGTGTGGAGGTTGGCGCCGCCCATGTCGGCGTCGGCGAGGACGACGCTCCGGCCGATGGACGCGAGGTACACGGCGAGGTTCGAGGCGAGCATGCTCTTGCCCACCCCGCCCTTCGCGCCCGAGACCGAGAGGAGCTTCGGCACGCGCCGCGGCGCCGCCTCCTCGGGCTCGTCCGCCGGCTCACGGAAGAGGTCGATCTCCGTATCCTGGGAGGGAAGGTCATCGGAAGACAGGTCTTCCGAGGACAGCTCCTCGAACGGCAGCTCCTCGATCAGCGTCTCGTCAGGCTTGTCCGGCATGCGGCGACGCGCGGTCTACCGGGCGCTCCGCCCCACGGCAAGCGCAGAGCCTCCCGTCGGGGGCCCCCTACGACTACTCGGCCGCCTCCGGCGTGTCGACCACGCCGATGAAGGGCTCCCACTCGACGTAGCGGCGACGCTGCGCCGCCAGCGAGAGCGCCATGCTCCAGCTCGGTCGCACCGGTCGCTTGTGCAGACGCATGCCCGCCTCCTCCGGCGTCGCCCAGCCCTTGCGGAGGTTGCACGTCCGGCACGAGGTCACGAGGTTCTCCCAGGTGGACCGCCCGCCGCGCGAGCGCGGCACCACGTGGTCGAGGTTCAGCTCCTTGAGCCCGGGCTGGCCGCCGCAGTACTGGCAGCTGTAGTCGTCGCGCATGTAGACGTGCCGACGCGAGAGCCGGAGCGGCGCCCGCGGCACGCGGTTGTAGCCCTCGAGCAGGAGCACCCGCGGGATCGGGATCGCGCCGCGCGGCGTCCCGATCGCCTCGTCGTGCGCCGCCAGCTCGCGCGCCGCCCACGCCGCGAAGTCGTGCGGCTCGTAGGCCCGGTCCAGCGCCCGCGCCCGCCCGTGGAAGAGCATCGCGAAGCCGGTCTTGGCGTCGGTGATGCGCACCGGCTGGTAGCTCTTGTTGAGCACCAGCACCGGCGACCTCAATCCCGTCCGCGGCCCTCCACCCAGTCTTGCGCCCTCCATAGTCGTCGTTCCTTCACCCAGTCACGTTCGGAAGCCCGTCGTCAGGAGGACCACGTGGCTTCGAAGACATCCATGGCGTCACCGAGCGCCGCCGCCGAGGCCAGACGCACGTCGACGTCCGCCGCGCCGGCCATGCGGAGCGCCTGGTCGAGGTAGCCGGCGATCGCCACCGAGCGGGCGAGGAACGCGTCCGGCACGTTCGTGATCTCGAGCCGCCCGTAGCCGCGCCCGACCTTGACGACGCGCGGCTCTCCCACCGCGAAGTAGCGCGTCCAGAGCTCGGGCAGCAGCGAGAACAAGAGCTCCGGCGTGAGCGTCTTGAGCAGCATGTCGCGGTCGCGCTGCAGGAAGGCGCGCTGCGCGAGGTAGCGCCCCGCCTCGGCCACGAGCCGCCGATCGCCCGCGAACCGCTCGCGGTCGACCCGCTCCACCAGCATGAGCGCGCCTCCGGGGTACCAGGCGTTGGGCACCAGGCCCGCCTTCAGGATCGCCTCGATCTCGGGCTCGGTGGCGATGAGCGCGCGGAAGGCGACCTCGCCGAGCTCGTCCTGGACGAACGCGAGCAGCGCCCCGAGCGCCTCGCCCCGCACCACCGACGTGCGCCCCGGGGGCAGCTCGGGCGCCTGCTCTCCGCCGAGGAGCGCCTCGCGCGCCCGCAGCTCCCGGAGCTCCATCGTCAGCGTGTCGGTGGTCTCGGGCGCGTCCTCGGGCGGCGCGGCGCCGAACGGCACCAGCGCCTCGGCCATCTCGCGCGCGCTCTGGAACCGGTCGTTCGGGTCCTTCGCGAGCGCCTTCCCAACCACTTCCTCGAGCCCCGCCGGCACCTCGACCCCGACGTCGACGAAGCGCGGCGGGTCCAGCTCGGTGATCGCGCGGCAGAGCTCCGGGAAGCTCTCCTGGTCGAAGGGGAGCCGCCCCGCGAGCATGCGGAACAGCAGCACCCCCACCGAGTAGAGATCCACCCGCGCGTCGCGGACGCGCTTGCCGAGCATCTGCTCCGGGCTCGCGTACGTCGGCGTCCCCATGGCGCGCCCGGTGGGCGTCAGGTCGTGCGCCCCGCTCTGGTCCTGGGCCGCGTCGACGAAGGCCGCGACGCCGAAGTCGAAGAGCTTCACGAAGTCGGTCCGCCCCTGGCTCTTCATGAGCAGGACGTTCTCGGGCTTCAGGTCCCGGTGGATGATGCCCTCGTCATGCGCGGCCTCGAGGGCCGAGAGGATCTGCCCGACGATCGGGACGGCGCGCTCGATCGCGAAGGGGCTCTGGTCGCGGAGCGCCTGGGCGAGGCTCTTGCCGCGCACGTACTCCATGACGATGAAGGGCGCCCCGTTCGGCTCGATGCCCATGTCGAGCACCTCGATGATGTGCTCGTGCCCGACGCTGGCCGCCGCCCGCGCCTCCCGCTGGAAGCGCGTGACGCTGACCCCGTCGTCCGCGAGGTAGCCGTGGAGCACCTTGACCGCGACCGTGCGGCCGATCGAGACGTTCTCGGCCTTGTAGACGGTGCCCATCCCGCCGCGCCCGATGACCCTGCGAAGGCGGTACTTCCCGGCCACCAGCGCGCCGACGAGGCTCCGCGGTGGGACCTCGACTCGAAGCGCGCCGGTGGGGTCGGGGGTCAGCACACTCGGCTCCCCGTCCCTCCGGCGCACACTGGTTGAGGCTCGGCCACGAGGGGGAGGATAGCTTCATCTGTGGAGGCGCCCAAGCGTCGACCTCGCGACAGCCCCACCGGAATCTCGGCCGACCACGAAACCGACGGCGGGTCCACGCGATGACGCGCCATCATGGCACACCGTCTCCTCCCCGCCCTCGCCTGCGTCTGCCTCCTGGGTTGCCTCCGGGTGCCCCCCGCCCCGCCCGACGCCGCTCCCCCGGTCGCGGACGAAGGCGTCGAGCCGCTGCCCCCCTTCACCCTCGCCGAGCTGAGCGTGGAGGACGCCCGGGGGGAGGCCTGGGACCCCGACGACGCGTGCAGCTGGCCCACGATCCGACTGCGCTTCGGCCAGCCGCTCTTCGAGGCGGACGCGGTGTGGCTGCTCGAGGGCGAGCCCGACCCGGACACGGCTGACGACCTCTCCGCTCGGCCGCTCCGGGTCGCGACCGAGCGGCGGGTGGTGGAGAGCGAGATCACCCTGGAGGGCGACGCGCTGACGCTCCGCCCCACGCGGCGGCTCGAGGCGGGGGCGACGTACACGGTGGCCGTGGCGGCGTGGGCGCGCAGCGCGGCGAGCGGCGAGACCCTCGAAGCGCCGCAGCTGGCGCCGCTGACGGTCAGCCGGAGCCCGGAGGCCGGCGGGGCGGTGCGCGGGGCGTGGCCCCCCGACGGGGCCGACGCGGTCGACGCGGAGATGAGCGCGCTGTTCGTGGCGTTCGACGGCGCGATCGAGGATCCGAGCCGCGCGGTGCGCCTGCGTCGCGAGGGCGGAGAGGTCGTCGCGACCGACGCGCACGCCCTCCCCTGCGCCGACGCGGAGACCTGGCCCGACGGCCTCTGCGCCGTGCTCCGGCCGCGCGCGCCGCTCGCGCCGGGCAGCGCCCACGTGATCGAGGTCGAGACGGACCTGCTCGACGCGACGGGCGCCCCCGTCGGCCCCTGGGCGGCGCGCTTCACGACCCGCCTCGACGCGGGCGAGCCTCCCGCGCCCCTCGCGCTGACGTGTCACCCGGACGAGCACGACCTCGAGGTGGGCTGCGCCCTCGTCGACGACCGGAGCGTCACCTTCCGCCTCGCCGCGACCGAGGCGGTGCGCGTGCGCGTCGAGGCCGCGGGGCGGCGCCTGCTCGCCGTGGCCCCCCGGGGCGACGCGACGCTGCGCCTCGACGGCCTCTCTCCCGAGGCGACGGTGCGCCCCCGCTTCGTGCTCACCGACTACGCGGGCGCCACCTGGGAGACTCAGAGCGTGCTCTCGACCACCCCTCCGCTGGCCACGATCTCCATCGAGGAGGTGCGCGCCGATCCGCTCGGCCCCGAGCCGCGCCAGGAGTACGTCGAGGTGCTGAACTGGGGGGACGAGACGGTGGATCTCCTGGGCTTCTCGATCACCGATCGCGCCTCGTCCGAGGGCGACTTCATCCCGCGCACGGCGCGCCTCGCCCCCGGCCAGCGCGCGCTGATCGTGGGCGCCGCGTTCGATCCCGAGGAGGGCTCCGACCCGGAGGTGCCGCCTGGCACGCCCCTCATCCGGCTCGAGGGCGCGCTCGGCACGGGCGGGCTCGCGAACCGGGGCGAGCCGGTCTTCCTCCGCGACCCCGAGATGCGGCGCATCTCGGCCGCCCCCGGGCTCGAGCCCCCCGCGCCGGGCGTCTGCGTGGTACGTCGTTCGGAGGACCCGCGGGTCGGCGCCGAGGACGCGTTCGGCTCCGCGCCGTGCACGCCTGGCCGAGACTCCCCGTGACCGCCCGACTCCCATTCGACCGCAAGAAGCCCCGCGACGACGAGGTGCTCCAGGGCACCGTGAGCGAGCAGCGCTTCGCCAGCGCGGACGGGCGCTTCGCGGTGCTCCTCGTGCGGCGGGAGGCGGTCGACGAGGAGGTCTCGGTGGTGGGGGACGTCGCGGGGCTGAGCGCGGGCGAGGACGCGCGCTTCCGCGGCCGGTGGGAGGAGCACCAGAAGTTCGGCAAGCGCTTCCGCGCCGTCGGTTGGACGCCCGTGCTGCCGACCACGCACGCCGGCATGCAGCGCTTCCTCGGCTCGGGGCTGATCCAGGGCATCGGGCCCCGGCTCGCGCAGCGGCTCGTCGAGCGCTTCGGCGAGCGCACGCTGGACGTGATCAGCACCCAGAGCGCGAAGCTGCGCGAGATCCCCGGCATCGGGAAGAAGCGGGCCGAGGCGATCTCCGAGGCGGTGCGGACGCGGCGCGCGGACGCGGAGAACCTCTCGTTCCTCGCGAGCCTCGGCGTCGGCCCCTCGCTCTCGCGTCGGCTCCTCGAGAAGTACAAGGAGCGCACCGTGACCGTCCTGCGGGAGGACCCCTACCTCGCCGCGGAGGAGGTGCGCGGGGTCGGCTTCCGCACCGCGGACGGCATCGGCCGCGCCGCGGGCATCGGCGTCGACGACCCGCGGCGCGCGGCGGGCGCGGTGCTGCACCTCGTCGGCAAGGGCGCCGACGACGGGCACGTCTACTTGCCGCTCGACGTCCTCCGCGGGAAGGCCACGCAGCTCGAGGTCCCCGAGCCGCTCGTCGGCCCCGCGGTCGAGGCGCTCACGGGTCGCGACATGCTGGTGATGGAGGAGGACCGCGTCTACGCGCCGCCGCTGCATCGCGCGGAGGTCGCGGCGGCGGAGCTGCTCTCGGCGTTGGCGAGGCCGCGGGCCGGGCGCGCGGAGGCGGCCCGCGAGCTGAAGGTCTCGGACCTGCTCAGCGACCAGCAGAAGGAGGCGGTGCGGCTCTCCCTGCAGAGCGGCTTGATGGTCCTCACCGGCGGGCCGGGCACCGGGAAGACCACCACCCTCCAGGCCATCGTCGAAGCCCACGAGAAGCTCGACCTCCGGGTGACCCTCTGCGCGCCGACCGGACGCGCGGCGAAGCGCATGAGCGAGGCGAGCGGCAAGGAGGCCAAGACCATTCACCGGCTCCTCGAGTGGAACCCCGTCACCGCCGGCTTCAGCCGGGGCGCCGAGGAGCCCCTCGCGACCGATCTCGTCGTCGTCGACGAGGCGTCGATGCTCGATCTGTCGCTCGGCCGCTCGCTGCTCGACGCCATCCCGAAGAGCGCGAGCCTCGTCCTGGTCGGCGACGTCGATCAGCTCCCGCCCGTGGGCGCGGGCCAGCTCCTGCGGGAGGTCATCCGCGCGGACGTCGCCCCGGTGATCCGCCTCCAGACCGTCTTCCGCCAGGCGCAGGAGAGCGCCATCGTGCGGGGCGCGCACGCGCTGCTCGAGGGCCAGGTGCCGACCCCGACGAGCCGCGGCGAGAAGGGCTCGGGCGACCTGTTCCTGATCCGGAGCCGCGACCCCGAGACGATCATCGACAAGGTCCGTTCCACCCTCCAGCGCATCCCCACCGCCTACGGGCTCGACGCCAAGCGCGACGTGCAGGTGCTCGTGCCCATGCGGCGAGGCCCCCTCGGCACCGAGAACCTCAACACGGAGCTGCAGGCCGCGCTCAACCCGGGGCGCGGCGCGCAGGGCGCGTTCCGTGCGGGCGACAAGGTGATGCAGCTGCGCAACGACTACGAGCGCGAGGTCTTCAACGGTGACATCGGCTGGGTGCAGTCGGTGATGGACGGCGTCACCTACGTCGACTTCGAGAGCGGCCGGCGGAGCTACAAGACGGAGGAGCTCGACGCGCTGACCCTCGCGTACGCGACCACCATCCACAAGTCGCAGGGCTCGGAGTTCCCGGCCGTGGTGCTGGTGCTCCACGGCGCGCACCACGTCTTGCTGTCGCGCGCGCTCGTGTACACCGCGGTCACCCGCGCCAAGCGCCTGGTGGTCATCGTCGGCGACCCGCGCGCCGTCGCCCGGGCCGCGCGCACCACGGACACCTACGAGTCGTACTGCCGCCTCGCCGAGCGCCTCCAGGCGAAGCGCGCCTGAGCTCTCAGGAGAGCGCCGCGAGCACGCCGTCGTGGAAGGCGGGCCGGAAGCCGTCGATCTTCTCGTTCGCGCGGCTGGGGCAGATGCGGTTGGTGAGCAGCACCACGACCACGTCCAGCTCCGGGTCGCACCAGATCGACGTGCCGGTGAAGCCGAGCTGCCCGAAGCTCTGGGCGCTCATGCGGCGGCCGCACGCGGGGCGCGCGCCGTCCTTGACCCGCCAGCCGAGCCGCAGCGCGCCCTGCCCGTCGGCGAGGGACGCCTCGAGGAGCGCCCGCGGGAGGAAGTCGCTCCGCCCGCGCAGCACGTCCACCACCGCGCGCCCGAAGAGCGCGACCGCGTGCGCCGTCCCGAACAGGCCCGCGTGGCCCGCCACTCCGCCGAGCGCCACCGCGTTCTCGTCGTGCACCTGCCCTCGCACGAGCCGGCCTCGCCACTCGCAGCGCTCGGTCGGGGCCGCCTCACGGGCGTGCGCGGCCCGCTTCTCGGTGGGGAGCGCGCCGGGGAAGCCCAGCTGCGCCTCCAGCCCGAGAGGAGAGAGCACCTGCGACGCGACGACGACGTCGAGCGGCTCGCCCGCGCTGCGCGCGATCGCCTCCCCCGCGATGAGGTAGCCGAGATCGCTCGGCAGCTCCGGCTCGCCGGGCTCGAGGGGCCGACGCGCCGCCTCGCTCACGAGCCAACGACGGGCGGCCGGGCTCCCCACGTCGTGCGGCACATCGAGGAACAAGCCACCCCAGCGCGCGAGGCCGCCGCGGTGCGAGAGGAGCTGGCGCAAGGTCACGCCGTCGAGCACGCCGCCGCGCACATCGCTGACGAGCTTCTCCACCGGCGCGTCCAGGTCCAGGCGACCCGCCGCGACCAGGCGCAGAGCGGCGACCGCGACCACCGACTGGGTCAACGTGCCAAGATCGTAGCGCGTGGCCTCGCGGACCTTCTCGCCGCCGTTGCGGGCCCGCGGATCGAGCCCGAGCACCCCTCCGCAGGCCTCGACGAGCTCCTCCGCCCCGCTCGGGGCCCGCCAGGAGACGCAGGCCACCCCGCCCGGGAAGACGTGGCCGCTCACCCCCGCCGCGAGGAGCCGACGGGCCTCGGCCCGGACACGGTCTCGGGGCTCTCCACCCACCCTGCTTGTCTATCGAAAAAGGGACGTCCAGGTCCACGACAAACGCGCGGCGCGAAGAAACACCGTTCGACGCGCCCATCGTCCCCCGCGCTGCTATGAGTGCTGCGCATGGACCTGCAGGCCGCCGCCGACGTGACGCTCCTCCCTCGCCTGACCGAAGGCGGCCCCGCGCTCGAGGGGCGGATCCGGGAGCAGCCCGAGGACTTCCGGGTGGTGGAGATCCCCGCCTATCTGCCCGCGGGCGAGGGGGATCACCTGTTCGTCCGGTTCCGGAAGACCGGCCTCGACACGCCCGAGGCGGTCAAGCGCATCGCGGCCCTCCTCGAGGTCGACGCGCGCGAGGCCGGCTGGGCGGGGCTCAAGGACCGACACGCGATCACCGAGCAGTGGGCCAGCTTCCTCTTCGGCGACGCGGCCAAGCTCGAGGGCGCCGCGCTCGAGGGGGTGGAGATCCTGGAGGCCGCGCGCCACGGCAACAAGCTCCGCACCGGGCACCTGGCCGGCAACCGCTTCGCGCTGCGCGTGGCCGGCGTGCCCGAGGACGCCCTCCCCGTGGTGCGCGAGCGGCTGGAGCGCGTCTCCCAGACGGGCGTGCCCCACTACTTCGGCGCCCAGCGCTTCGGGCGCGGCGGCCAGAACCTCGCCCTGGCCGCGCGGTGGCTGCTCGACGGCGCCCGCCCGCCGCGCAAGCCGTTCCACCGGAAGCTCCAGGTCTCCACGCTCCAGTCCGCGATGTTCAACGCGCTCCTGGCCGATCGGCTGCGGGACGGGCTCTTCGACGCCGCCCTGGACGGCGACCTCATGCAGAAGGAGGAGAGCGGCGGCATGTTCGTCAGCCACGACCCGGCCGACGACGCGCGCGTGAAGGCGTTCGAGATCAGCCCGACCGGGCCGATGTTCGGGGCCAAGATGCGCTGGCCCGAGGGCGAGGCGCTCGCCCGTGAGGAGGCGACGCTCGAGGCGTGGGGCCTCTCGCGCGAGGCGCTCGGCAAGTTCAAGAAGGTGGGGGCCGGGACGCGGCGTCCCTATCGCGTCCGGGTCGACGAGCCGAGCCTCGCGGCGGACGCGGACGGGCTCCACCTGTCCTTCGGGCTCCCGAGCGGCGCCTACGCCACGGTGGTGCTGCGCGAGCTCCTCCACGCGGACCCGACCTGAGGCGGACACGGCTCGGCCGTCCCCGGCTGGAGCGCTCATTCGCTTGCACTTGCAACGAATATGCGCCAAGCCGACGGGCGCGTTGCCCCACCTCGCACCTACCCCTAGCTTCGAGCGCGCGTGGCGGGAATCGGTCCCGCTCATCGGCCGTTGAGCCGCCTCGCTGGGGGCACGCATCTGTAACGAACGGCGCCGGACGCCGTCAGAGTCGGAGAAATCGTGGACATTCAGGAACGGCTGACAGCGTTTGCGATGCTCGGCGCCGAGTGGGTCATGTGGCTCCTCGTGGTGCTGTCGGTGATCGTGCTCGCCATCGTGCTCGAGCGCGCGTACTACCTCATCGCCACGCGCGACGACGTCGACGCCCTCAAGAAGTCCCTGCTGGACCGCCTGCGCGGCGACGACGTCGAGGGCGCGAAGAAGCGCCTCAAGGCGAGCCGCTCGTTCGAGGCCCGCATCGCCCTCGCCGGCCTCGAGGGGGCCGATGACGGCGCCGCGAGCGCCGAGGAGAAGATGTCCGGCGAGTCCGGGCTCGCGAAGCTCGCGATGGAGCGCAACCTCGCCTTCGTCGGCACCGTCGGCAACAACGCCCCGTTCGTGGGGCTGCTCGGCACCGTCATCGGGATCATCCGCGCCTTCCACGAGCTGGAGACGAGCGGCGGGCAGGTCTCGAGCGGCCTGATGAGCGAGATCGGCGAGGCGCTCGTCGCCACCGCGATCGGCCTCCTGGTGGCCCTCCCGGCCGTCGCCTTCTTCAACCTCTTCCAGCGCTCCATCCGAGCCCGGCTGGCCCGCGGCAACGCGCTGGGCAGCGAGGTGCTCGCCTACCTCAAGAGCGAGCCGGTGCCGGCGGGGGGCCCGTTCCGCACCAAGGGCAAGGTCAAGAAGTCGAGCGCCAAGACCGACGACACGTCGTCCGACGCGGAAGACGAGGGCTGAGCCATGGCAGGCGGCGCCAACTTCGACGGTGACGACGACATCATCACCGACATCAACGTCACCCCGTTGGTGGACATCGTCCTGGTGCTGCTGATCATTCTCATGGTCACCGCCAGCTACATCGTCTCCAAGAGCATCCCGATGGACCTGCCCAACGCGGACACCGGGGACGAGTCCCCTCCGCGCACGCTGACCGTTTCGGTCGACGAGGGGGGGCAGCTCTACCTCGACGCCGAGGAGATCGAGTGGGCGGACCTGCGGAGCCGCGCGCGCGCCTTCGCGAGCTCGGAGTCCGAGCCCCGGGCCGTCATCGCGGCCGACCGACGGGTCAGCCACGGCGAGTTCATCCGGATCGTCGACACGCTCCGCGCGGCCGGCATCACCCGCTACGCGATCAACGTGAACCCCGCGGAGCTGGACGCGGAGTGATCGGCCCGAGAACGGGCCTATCCTGAGAGCGATGCGACGCGCGAACCGAACCCACACCTCGACCCGTGGCCCGACCGGTCCCATGGTGTGAGCGGTGCGGTTCTATCTCACGCTCGCGATCAGCCTCGCGCTCCACGCCGCCATGGCCTTCGGCATGGTGGTCGTGCTGCCGATGCTCGACGTCTTCGAGCCCCCGGCGCCGCTGATGGTGGAGATGGTGACCCTCGAGCCGGAGCCCGAGCCGGAGCTCGCGCCGCCCGCCGAGCCGGAGCCGGCCGAGCCAGAGGTCGTCGAGCCGGAGCCCGTGGTCGAGCCCGAGCGCGTCGTGCAGCGCGACCCCACCCCCGTCCCGCCGCAGGCGCCCGACGAGCCGCCGCCCCCGGACGCGCCGCCGCCGGCCGAGGAGGCGATCGCCGACTTCACCGGCGAGACGCTGACCAACGATCAGGGCGCGTCCTGGAACAGCGCGACGGGCAACGGCGCCGTGATGGAGGGCCCCATCGGGCAGCCCAACGCGACCGTGACGGGGCGCCGCCGTGAAGGGGCGCGGGGCGGCGCGATCGGCGGAACGGGGGATGGTGAGCCCGGCCCGCGCACCGTCGCGGTGGGCAATCTCTCTCGCTCTCCGGGCGCGCCCCTGGGCCGCCTGCGGCAGCTGCTCCGCCAGAACGTGCCTCGACGCGCCGAGGAGCTCGGCCTCGAGGGCGACGCCCGCGTGCGCATCCGCGTCCGCGCCGACGGCCGGGTGGTGACCCTCGCCGTGCTCAGCGAAGATCACGACGGGTTCGGCGAGGCCTGCCGCAGGACGATCCGCGCGGCCGGCCGCTGGGAGCCGCCGCTGGATCGCAACGGAGAGGCGGTGGACACGGTGACCACGTTCCGCTGCACCTTCGAGAGCGACTTCTGACTGCGGGTGGGCAGAACCCCGACGTAACAATCCGTTGCCACGAAACGCGCGATCGACGATGATGGACGCATGCGCGCGCCTCGGTGGTCAGGGTTGGTGTGCGCGGCGCTTCTCGGGCTGATCTTCACGCCCGCCGCCGCGCTCGCTCAGGACGACGTTCCCCTCGGGGAGTTCAACGTCATGCGCTTCTCACCAGCGCCTGGCCCGATGAACTACTTCATGGTCGAGGGCGCCCAGACGCCCGGGCACCTGTCGGGGTCGGCCGGGCTCGTCATCGACTACGCGCACCAGCCGTTCATGCTGTGGAACGCGAACTGCGCGCCCGACGGCACGGACTGCGAGGTCGACGGGGAGCGCGCGGCCCTCGTCGAGTACGTCGCGGCGGCCCACATCACGGGCACGTTCACGCTCTTCGATCGACTGCAGCTCGGCCTGGTCGTGCCGCTCGTGCTCACCAGCGGCGAGGCCTTCGAGTACTCCACGCCGGACGGCTCGCTCGTGGGGCTGACCGGCGGCGACGCCTTCGCGCTCGCCGACCCCCGCTTCCACGCGAAGGGGCGCATCTTCACCGACGCCGACAGCGGCTTCTCGCTCGGCGCGAGCGCCTTCGTCACCTTCCCCACCGGCGCCGCGATCGCGCCCGAGCGGTACGTCGGTGACAGCCTCCCGACCTTCGGCGGGCACGTCATCGCGGAGATCCTCACGAGCGGCTTCCACGCCTCGCTCAACGTGGGCGGCATGTGGCGCGAGGAGACGACCCTCTTCTCCACCACGGTGGGCCCGCAGCTGACCTACGGCGCGGGCGTCGGCTACGACATCACCACGCTCGTGGGCGTGTTCGGCGAGGTCACCGGCGCGTCGACCTTCAGCGGGCAGATCGACGAGCACTGGCTCGAGTACCGCGCGGGCGGTCGCCTCCGCGTGTCCGACTTCGACATCTCCCTCGCCGGCGGCGGCGGCATGCCGGGCCTCGCGGGCGTCGGCACCCCGCTCTTCCGCGTGATGGCCGGCTTCCAGTGGGCGCCCATCCACCTCGACACCGACGGCGACGGCGTGGAAGACGCGAGCGACGCGTGCCCGAGCGAAGCCGAGGACCTGGACTCCTGGGAGGACGAGGACGGCTGCCCGGAGGCCGACAACGACGGCGACGGACTCGACGACGGCGAGGACCCCTGCCCCGACGAAGCCGAGGACATGGACGGCTTCGAGGACGAAGACGGCTGCCCCGACCGCGACAACGACGGCGACGGCATCCAGGACGGCTACGACAGCTGCCCGGACGCGGCCGAGGACATGGACGGGGACCGGGACGAGGACGGCTGCCCGGACAACGACACGGATCGTGACGGCATCGAGGACGGCCAGGATCAGTGTCCGGAGGAGCCAGAGGACTTCGACGGCTACGGCGACGAAGACGGCTGCCCCGAGACCGACTTCGACGAAGACGGCGTGCCGGACGACACCGACCAGTGCCCCGACCAGCCGGAAGACCTGGACGGCTTCGAGGACGAGGACGGCTGCCCGGAAGAAGGCGGCCCGCCGGCCGAGGAGCCGGCCCGACGGGGACGGCGTCGAGGGCGCTGACGCGGCTGGGCCTGCCCCTTTCTTGACCCCGCGCGTGGCTCCGCCGCAGATGGGGCCATGCGCCGTCTCTTCCCCTTCCTCGCCGCGCTCCTGCTCCTGCCGGCGTGTCGCCCCACCAAGCTGGCCGGCGAATCGGTCGGTCAGTTCCGGGTGGACGGCGAGCTGCTGGAGACGACCTGCGGGGACGGTCACCCCGTCTTGCCCACCCTCCTCTTCCACGTGGAGCTGCGGGACGAGCGCGGCACGATCGGCTACTGGAAGCTCTCGGACGGGCCCATCGCGAGCGGCAGCTACGAGGCGGGCGCGTTCCGGTTCGAAGACGCGACGCAGCACGTCGGCGTCGACGCGACCGACGGTCACCCCGGCTGCGTCGTGGAGCGACGGGAGGTCATCGAGGGCGCGCTCGTGCAGGGCGTGACTCACGACGGTGCCGTCGGCGGCGCGGACGCGGGAGTGCCTCACGACGGCGGGGGCGACGGCGAGCCGCGAGACGGCTTCGACGGAACCACGACCGTGCGCATCACGCCGACCGCGGGCAGCGAGTGCTCGCTCTTGCTGCAGCCCCAGGGCGGCGCCTTCCCCGCGCTGCCCTGCGGCTTCTCGTATCGGCTCCGTGGGACCCGGCTCGAAGAGCCGCTCTGGTAGCGCGCTAGCAGCGCGCGGCGAAAATGACTGCGCGCGCCTCGCCGGTGGGACGCCGCGCCCAGCGCGCCAGTCGCTCCTCCGAAATGCTGAAGCATTTCGTCGTCGGCCCGCCGCGCTGGACGCGACGTCGCGCTCGCCGATCCATCACGCGCATCTTCGCCGCGCGCTGCT